>NZ_JBDNJQ010000017.1:0-71980 GCF_051172895.1 Nostoc sp. CALU 1950
CTTATAACTTTATTTTAGAAGCTCTTTTCTATGCAGCTTCATATTAAATTGGTATTAGACGATAAATTTACCTTTAAAAGGTTCAAAGAAGAACTGACTCAAAATAATTTTCCTATTGTACATATTACTACCCACGGTCAATTCAGTTCTGATCCACTCAAAACAGTACTGGTAGCCTATGACAAACTAATTAATATTAGAGACTTTGACAGCTTAATCAGAGACAAAACTGAAAATAGTCAAGATGCAATTGAGTTACTTGTCCTCAGCGCCTGCGAAACTGCAAAAGGCAACAAGCAGTCAGTGATGGGAATTGCAGGGATAGCTGCCCAGGCAGGTGCGCGTAGTACTGTCGCTACTTTGTGGCGCGTGGATGCCAATTCTACCGCTTTGCTTATGCAAGAATTTTATAAAGGGTTGAATAATGGCTTACCTAAAGCAGAGGCACTACGTCAGGCACAATTGAGTTTACTGTCAAATCCCCAATATCAAAAATCTTACTACTGGGCCCCGTTCCTCCTAGTGGGAAGTTGGTTGTAGAATTTCACCCTCTTCAAACCTTCTTGCGCTTTTTGTAACTCTTTTGAATTATTACTACTTTTCGCTATCTCAAAAGCCTTGGTGTATTGGCGTTTAGCTTCGTTTGTCAACCAAGCCCTCAGATAGCGATCGCCCAGTACTCTGTAAAGAGTTGGATTTCGGCTAGGAGTTGCGGTTTCCGTGTGTGACTTCAGCATCTCAATTGTTTCATTTAAAAGATTTTCTGACGCATAGATTGCGTCTATATCAAGAACAGTCTCCTCTGGTGGTAGTCCTAATTCTTTAATGCGTTTAATATTTTGTGCAATTTCTTCTTGTGAAGCTATAGACAATAGGTTAACAGGCGTTGAGTCATAGCTAAAAGCATTACCATCTTTGTAAGCAAAGACATATATTGTATATATGCCCTCCGGTTGAAACTCCTTTTCATCACTTGGGTAGGCAAGCAGAGTTTGACTTACAATTTTTTCCCATCTTAACTCGTAACTTTCTACTTTGACTTTGTAAGAAGTAGCACCCTTAACAGGAGTCCAAGTTATTTCCGGGCGAGGATTCAATGTTGAAGTACTGTAAGGAGAAATAATTGTCGGCTCATCGCTTTCTTCTGTGCCTCCTTTGGGACGGAAGCATCCTACGACATTGTTAGGGTTGCAATTAGCATTAATAGTTTCAATCTTGGGGCATTTGTCTGAAACAATACCACTAGATAATTTTAAAATTTTCCCAGAACTGTAACAGAGAAAGTCAATAGTACCACCGTTTAAAACTTCTATGCTTTCTTTTTCACAAATCAAGCTTTTAGTGCCAAAGCGTTTCTCGCCTCTGCCCATTATCCTGCCAATTGCCTCACAGCGAACTTGGCTTCTTTTAACTCTTATTAGTGGTACACTTGCGACCAATGGCACATCTTTTAGTATCAAAAAAGTCAAGCAGAAAAATGCCCAATATTTTGTACTTAATCCCACAAAAATTTCTCTATTTTTAGTATTATTTCCTTTTATTAGCTTATCATTTTTCCAGTATACGATCTAGTAATTCTTGTCTCCAAATAGTAACGTCTGAATCTGTAGAATTAGCAAGTAAACAGAACTCTATAGAAATTCTGGCATCATCGATTTTACCTAATGTTTCTTGCGCTTTAGCTAATAGGCAATAAGCATCTATTCTTTGATTATCTAAACTCAGTGCTTTTTGTAAATATTTTTCAGCATCACTTATTTTATTTTGTTCTAAGCTTGCCCAGCCCAAATTTTTATATAATGCGGATTGTATTAATGGGTCGTTATTTTTTTTTAATCCTGACCGAGCTAAAGAAATTGCTAGATTGTAGTTACCCATTTTAATCTTAAGTCTGGACAAGTTGTTAAGAGCTATCATCGCTGAACTACTACTGTTAATAGCTATACTATATTCTTTTTCTGCTAATTTATAATCTCCTTGCCCATCATAAAAACGTCCTAAATTATAATGCACTGTCCAGTCGTTTGGGTTTAATTGAAGCAATTTTTGATAAACATATTCTACACATTTATTATCTGATAATTGCTGACAGTTTATTCCTAAGAGGTTGTAGGCATCTATATTTTGATTGTTATATTTTATAGAAAGCTCATAATCCTTTTTAGCCGCGCTAAAATTACCTATTAGCATGAGCTGAGAAGCTTTATTCAAATAATACTTAGATATAGCCAGTTTAGTTGAAGGATTAGTTTGGATTGCCCAACCAAAAAAATTTTCTGCGCTTTGATAATCATTCCTTGCTACTGATTCCTCTCCTTGAGCAACTAAATAATTAGCTACACTAGGTGCAGATAACTTGCCTATTACAAAAATTATTAATGCACTTGCTACAAATCTTCCAATCTTAAAAACTTTAGACTTGAGAAAATGATGAACTTTACTTTCCCAAGGAAGCTTTTGTATTCGTTCAGTTATTATTTCTGTAGTTTGTGGTCGAAACCCTGGAAAAGGATGTATCATTTCATCGATTAAATCTGCTACAGGCTTATCAATCTGCGGTGCTTTATCTCTCCAGATTAGCTTTCCTGTCCTATCTTCTGTTGGTAACTGCAACATTGCTACGCCAGTAACCAAATTGACGATAGTTCGTCCCAACGCATAGAAGTCAGATTGCGGTAACGCTCGACCATCCATTTGTTCAGGTGCAGAGAATCCAATCGAACAAACTGCTGTTACCTCATATCCACTTCCTCCTCCTCCTGTTATGCTATCTTTTCCGCTAGACCCCACTTTCGCTAAGTAAGTTCTAGTAATTTTCCTTACAGTACCAAAGTCAACAAGTGCCAGATTACCCGTTGGTTGATAAATAATGTTTGTTGGTTTAATATCTCTATGGAAATATCCTATCTTGTGTACATGATCAAGAATGTCCAGCAATTGCAACATCCATTCTAGTGCTACATTTTGAGAAATTTTGCCATTCGTTTCTAACCACTGTTGTAAATTCTCTCCTTCCATCTTCTCCATTACTAAGCAATGCAATTCTAGACGTGGTTCCTTTGGTAGTGTAAAAGTAAAGTAATCACTACTAGCAGCTTGAGGAATTCCCGGATGAGATAAGTTGATTAATGCTAGTACTTCTCGTCGCACTAGCTCAACGTATTTAGGTTCATTCCACCTTAATACTTTCATCACTCTTGTTCGAGGTTTTGTTCCCCATTTTGGCTCAATATCTTCAACCTCGAAAACATCTGTATAGCTATCTATATCTTTTTCTAAAGGTCGTAATGGTCGCAGCAAACGAATACGTTCATTTATTAGCAAAGGAGTTCCGCAGGCTAAACAGTTTTCAATATCATCAGGGTTATGGCGCTGATTACAAAGGTGATTTATACAGTAAACCACTTTTACTCCTGAATATGATTACTTGCTTTTAAGCCATTAAGTTTGTTATTTGAACTATTAAAATTTTTATAGATTAAGCTTAATGGATCGACTAAGATATACTTTCTAATAGCTGGTTCCAAACTATAAGAAACTTCATCTTTAGGAGATTTCTGATTTATTTCAATTAAACAACGCTGTTCTAAAACCTCTATAGCATCCATCATATTAGAAATTGAAATTTCACAATTATTTTTTTTCCTGATAATATCAATCATATCTGAAAACTTCAATGGAGGTAATTCTTCTGATGTATGTTCTGCTAAACAAAGCATAATTTGTTTTTGAATATCATTTAAAAGTCCATTTCCTCCAAATTGTTGATTTAACATCTTCAAAATATTCTCGCTAATCAAAGTAGTCTTATAATCCAAGAATTTGGTTATATCCCCTCCAAAAAATTTATTAATCCGGCTGGCAACTAATTCTAAAAGTGATGGATTTGCACGGTAAATTTTAATCAATTTTTTACATTCTTTCTCTCCTTTCAAATCTTTTCTACGTAATATTTGCATTGCTGCATTTTGTTCTAAACCTTGTATCTGCACGTATGCTGGTAGGAGAGTTGTAGCCGTGTAAGCAATTTGATCTAAAGGTAACTGACTCGTCACTATTATGCAGCTTTGATGCTGCTCTTCTATAAGACGACGAAATAAATTTCCACACTCTATTTTCTTTTCAAATACCTCTATTTGTGCTAAACCTTCCAGCCCATCTAGTATTAGTAAACATCGATATTTTTTTAGTTGGTCTAATATCAAATTAAGTTTTGATTCCCTAGATTTATTTTCTATTTTTAAATTTAGTATTTTAATTATTTCCTCTAAAACATCCTCAAGTGAAGAACCATAATTGATACTTTTCCAGATGACGCAATCGTATGAATTTGGTTGCTCTAAAAGTAATTCTTCAACTATTTTGGTAGCAACAAAAGTTTTTCCAGTACCCGCAGATCCAAACAAATATACACAATGATGATTAAAAAGCTTAATTTGGTTTTTTAAATAATTAATTTCTTTTTCTCGCCCATAAAACAGATTTATTTTAGGCAACTCTCCATAAATTTTAGTCTTACCTATTAAACTATCGTTTTGATTAAGGTAATCTTTTTTTACTATTTCAAGCAAAACATTTTTCACAGTTGCTTTTTTTATTTGTACTCCACCACCAATAGCTTCAGAAAGCATTGTCCATAAGTTTGGCCCTACTGCTGTCCGCAAATAATGCATATTATATCCTGAATTAGCTGCTATCTCTTGATAATCTTGACCATTCCAAGCCCCTTTTATAATAGCGATTTCAGCTTTTGACAAATGCTTACCAGTAGATTCAAACACTTGTCCATCTAGACCTTCAATTATTTTCTCTATGTCTAAATTTTTATATGAATCCATATCGAGCAGTAAATTTACTTTAATTTATCAATACCTTTACCAAAAATAAGAGCCTACAAAAATTGGCAAAGTTTAGCTTAAAAGGTAGTTGGACTGTCAAAACCTTGATATTACAAGCAACATATAAAAAAACCTTGTGGGAAAATTTAAAGGAATTTTTAGAGCTTATTGTTTTTGCTAAACCTCAGAGAACGGGGAGTTATATAGTGAAACATCATCAACTCACCCTCGTAAATTGGCATAAGTATTGATCTATACTGTAATCTATTCACGTTAAATCTAACCTATACTTTTTTAAAATAACCTATACTCCTTCACAAAAATTCATAAAATTATTCCTTCCTAGTTTCCTTTCTAAGGTGTATGATTTAATGGCTACATCCCAGAAGTAGTATTACGCTATCTCAAGTTACAGTTACATCTAGCTCATATTCGTGAAAAATAAGCAAGGCTAGCAGCCAGGAACCACCCTCAGTGAGTATCTATAATTGCTAGCTGACTTCGTTAATAAACGAAGATGAGCTTGTATCAAAAGAGTCGGCACTTATGATGCTTACTCTGAAGCTTGGCATAGATAATAGTTAAAGTAGTTTGAGCCAAAGCTACTATTAAACCTAGTAATTACATACAGAGATGAGGAGGCTTGAATTAAAAATTAGGATAACAGTAGATCCAAGACGGGTAGAACTTCTGCAATATCAAGCTAATTGAAGGTAGGTATGGAGGTGAAGAATTTATGACAATACCCACATTTAACGTACAAAGCGCCACTAAGGAGTAGCGCTTTGTCCGTGGTTTAAATTGCATATAACCTCAGAGCGGGGTTGATCTCGAAGGAACAAAATAAGTAGACGTTGAAGTTTGGCGACAGAGACGACTACTAAATTTGTCCGAGAGTTTTTACCACGCTGCGATATCTATTATAGGATCTACTGCTTAGAAAGTCTATTTCTTGCAGTATGTTTTGGCTGTCGAAATTCCTTAAATTAGTTAAATGTAAGTTTAATGAAGATAAAACCTGAATTTTGGAGCAAAGAATATTAGCAGCGTGAATAACCCCCTCTGAAGCTTGAAAACCAAGTAATCAGGGGAATAACCGTGTTAAATAACAAAACTCCCAATAGCTCAGTAGTTGAGCGTGTGGGATCATGCATTGCAGTGTTCGCACTTCAGCTTTATGCTGTGGTGTCAGGTAGTTTTAAGAATATCCTTGCAAAAGCTAAAGTTTCACAGCTTTCAAATTGGTTGTGTTTAGATGATAGCGACAGAAACATTACTGGAGTAACTGTCGCAGGTGATTGCAACACAGGATTTTACTGGCAATTCTTGCTCGTAAACGCAGTTCTCTCTAAGGAACCGCAAGGGGAGAACTAATGAACGCAGTGACAACTGAACATCCAAACAACCTCACTGCGGCTGAGTATCATGAGTTAACAGTGGGTAGCGCCATTCATCCGGCGTTGATTGAGCGCAACTTTTTCCATGTAGAGGGAGAATCAGTTTATGATTTCCTGTTCATATCTGATAAAATCCCACGTAAGAATGCGGGTCGGGTAACAGATGGATACATAAAAATGTATCAGCACCTATTACTAGGTGGGACGTGGATTCAGTCACTTGACCCCTTTAAAAACTGGCAACCAATGGACTGGGGGCGGATTAAGCCGAACTTCCCTCGCATTGATTGGGAAAAAGGCAAGCCAGTTAAGTACGAATCACCCCCCAAAACCCCCAACCGCGTTACCTACTTTGATGTCGCTAACCCTATCTGGGACAGAGTTACAAAGCGTTATTTAATTAAGCGCTATCATTCGCTTTTAGCATTGCGCTTGCTGGATCAACTCAATCCACTAATATTTTGGGAGTGGGTGAAACAGCATCCAGAGATTCCGATAATATTATGCGAGGGTGAGAAGAAAGCCGCTTGCTTGCTTTCGTTGGGGTTTGTAGCGATCGCACTTCCGGGAATTTGGAATGGGCGTGTAGGCAAACAAGATTTTGATGAACGGTTGCATCCTGACTTAGTACCAATGACTCAGGCGGGGCGCAAGTTCATAATTCTTTTTGACTACGAAACTTCTTCTAAAACCAGGTGGTCGGTGTTTCAAGCCACTGTTCGCACTGCAAAAGCAATCTTAGCTGCTGGTTGTGAATGTGAAGTTGCGCTGTTACCAGGCCCAGAAAAAGGCGTTGATGATTTCGTGGTTGGTCGCGGTGAAGATGCTAACGCTCTACTGACCGCAATCATCGATGATGCTAAATCACTTGCTGATTACAAGCGCTCGTATCGGGCTAAAAAATGGGGACTAAGTAAATATAAACCAGATGTCACAGTCAATATTAAATATTTGACCCAAGCACTCTGCATTCCGGATCTGGAGGAAAAATGTTCATCTGTCCCGCCACTTTATGATATTGCAGAAGAAAAATTGTTTACCCCAAGTGTTAGCTCTACAAGCTGTGGAGAGGTAGAAGGAAAACAAGAGTTAATAATTTCTGACTGCCCTGACCACAAACCCAGTACCCAAAATCCCAAAAAGTCTTTCCGTTTTCCAGAAAAAGGACTAGTCGTACTCTGGAGCGACATGGGCACTGGTAAAACTGAACTTATGCGCTGGTGGCGTGACCAAAACCCCGATGCCAGATTTCTCAACAATGGGCATCGCGTAAATTTGCTGAAAAATCTTGCCGAACGCTTGCGGACGGCGATGTATTCAGACTTGGGTTACACAGGTTTAGCCCAGGCTCAAGCCCTTAGTATTACTATTGACAGCCTGCATAAGCTGAATACTCAGTCTCTCACCTACGGCTGCATATTTATAGATGAAGCCTGCCAATACCTCACTCACCTACTACACAGTAATACTTGCAAACAACACCGTGCAGCAATCCTAGAAGTACTGGAATATATAGTATACAACGCGCCGTTAGTGGTGATTGCCGATGCACACATGGATGATTTAACGGTAAACTTCTTTCTTGCAATGCGACCAAAAGGTGAAGTACCTTACATCATTAAAAACGAGTGGCGAAACGGTTCACGCACAATTTATTGGTACGAGGGGGATAATTCTAGCGCTCTAGTCGCCCAAATCTCGGCAGCGCTGATGCTTGGTGAGAAAGTCATGGTTGCCAGTGACAGTAAGCGTTTTATCAAAAAACTCGACAAATCCTTTACTATCAAATACGAAGAATCTAACTCCGAAAAATCACATACACCACAAAAATGGCGCATTTGGTCGGTTCATTCCGATAATTCTGGCAGTGATGAGAATGTCGCTTTCATCAAAGATATCACCAACGCCGTCAAAAACTTTGATGCCTTGTTCACTTCCCCTAGCCTGGGGACTGGTGTCGATATTTCCGAGTATCATTTTGATTTAGTGTTCGGTGTCTTTCACGGCGTTTCCCAAACCGCTACTGAGTGCGCCCAACAACTGTACCGCTATCGCCCGAAAGTCCCGTTTCATATTTGGGTGGCCCCGCGTCCTCCCTTTGGTTACAAGGATACCAATGCTACCAAGATTAAAGAGCGCTTGCTCCAAACCAATGAAATGACCGCTTTTCTGTTGCGGATTGACCGTCAAACAGGCAAGCGGGGCGCAGAGAAAGATTGGGCGCTTGAGGCTTACTGCCAAATTATGGCTAACCGCCACTATTCTCTGAATAATCTGCGTGATGACTTGCGATCGCTTCTCACCGAAATGGGCAATACATTTATATATGTGGGCAGTGAAGATGATGAGCAATCTCTTGAAAGTCTAAAAGCAGCAGCACAAGCTTTGGATCGTGCCCACAATTCGGCTGTTGCCAAGGCTAATAATATTACTTTGAGCGAGTACCGTGCCCGTCAGAGCAAAGATTACCTTGACCCTAATGAAATTTTTGAATGTGAAAAGTTTCGCATTTCTGATTCTTACGGCATCGAAGTAACCGAATCGCTCGTAGAAATGGATAAAGGTGGTCGCTTAATTAGAGCAATTGCTGGACTTGAGGCCATTTTAGCCCCACCCGAAGAATCGTTTACTGACCCCAAAACCGGGCAAAGTTATCCTACCCCACCAACAATTGTCACCCAAAAAGACCGCACCGAGCGCGACAATCTACCTTTGTGCATCGACTGGGGCAATTATTCCGCACGGTGGCTGGCTAGATTTAACCTGGGGCTGCATCAAATTCTCACTTCTTTAATGAAGGGTGATGAAGTTACCGCCGATGACCCCACTTTGCTCAAGATGACGGAGATCGCTATACATTGTGCTGCTCACGTCAAAGCAATTCTTGGGTTTACTATTCCCCTAGACTGTAAACCTATTTGGTTGCTAGCCACTTTAGTAGAGCAGCTGGGGCTAAAGCTGACCTTCCGTAAGCAAGGTAAACGGGGTCAACAGGTGAAACTTTTCTCTTTATCTAAAGAGGAATTAGAATTTGCAATGCATGTAATTGCTCATCGCGTGGAAAAGCGTAATCAAAAAGAAAATCGAACCTATTATGCCCCCAAAACCCCTGCTGCATATAGTGTAAACCCCAATCAGCAGGCCGTATCCGCCCCCCCCCTTGATGCTATAGGGAACTCCCATTGGCAAGGGGAGGATACTACCGTTTATGTTCCGCCCCAAACTGACCGGATTACTCTACTTCATTGTGTGGAAATACTTCGCTCTGGTATTTCTCGTGGAGTTGAGGCAATTAAAGGCATTCTCAAGCGATGGGTTGAGGATTTGCGCTGGGAGACGGTACTGGAACTTGAAGCGATCGCAGCGAGTGAACTGCGACTTGTGGAATCTCTTGTCCCGGAATTTTACAGCTTGCTAAGTGAAGAGGTGTTGCCGATGGAGTTCTCCTAAACTTTCGTCATAACTAACCGCATCCTTGAAGTAATTTCTACTTTTGCTTTCAGCAATTGTGCTGATGCTGCTTTGCTAAATCGATTTTTCGGTAAAATGGGGTCAATGCCTTTTCTTTACTGAATTATCGGTCACTTCGACAAAGAGGGGTTTCCCGAAGTCGTCTTCATCAACCGGAGCAAGTAGTGCTAAAGATGATACCGCTCCCAATACTTGATCTTCTCTTACCTCCAGGTACTTGTATAGCTCGTCCAAGGTGCGATGCCCAGAGATTTCCTGAATCACTCTTAAGGAAATTCCGGCATTACTCATCGAGGTGAGTGCTGTACGCCGAAAGCTGTGAGAGCTTACGCCTTCAACTCCTACTTTTTTGCAAGCGACTCGCAATATCCACAGTGCCGAATCCCGGTGCAGGTGGTTATTGGCTCTTGAGTGGTCAGCATTTCCAGGGAACAGCCAAGGGGAATCATCACGTGGTTTATATGCTTGCAACCTGACTCGCAATTCTTGAATTACTGGGATGGCACGGGTAGCCAGTTTCCCTTTCGTGTTACCTTTGCGAAAGATGATTTTGGCTCTGACTTTTCCTTTGGCATCATATACGTCGCGCTTAAGCAACGTCACTGCTTCATTCACCCGACACGCTGTGTAAAGCATCACCGCAAACAGCGCTTTGTCTCGTGGCGAGTCTACCCCCTGCGAGAACAGAAGTTGGATTTCCTGCAAAGACAGAATCTTTGCTTGACCATGCCTATCAATTTTCAAGGTTGCTGTCCCATCAACACCCCGCCCTGTTCTTATTATCCCAGTCCACGGGACAGGAATTGCTACGGGGTGCAATTTTCGCAGCTATGCAGTATGGGTATTTTCAGGCAAGTCAATTTTCCCGATTTGGGTGGTAAGGCACTTACCCGCTCATAAAGATACGAAAGTACGATCCAGATCCACGCCACACAACGGGCAATTAACAACAAGGCTGGTATCTTTTTTTGTGGTTCCCCCTAAAAATACACCTTTAAAAGAAAAACCTAAAAATCGATGAAAAAAATAAACTAAAAATGACTTTATAGTTAAAAAGTAATGCAATAGGTTAAAGAGCATAACAGTTAACTACACAAATATTACAGGTGTAGGTTGGGGTTAAAGAAAACGGGCAAAGGTGCTTATTTTAAGAAACTTGTACAAAATTTCCCCCTGCTTCAGTGCCAAATGAAGCCTTATCCAAATAGCCCACTATTTAATCGCTATCACGCCATAAAACTATAGAGTCATTTTTAGTTTATTTTTTGAGAGTGGCTTGATTCCTCTATAAAAAATTCTTCAAGAAACGGGTAAAACTTGCGTGCCAAAAACTCAAACTTTTCGGACACCACCAGGGCTTAAAAGCAGGGGCAACTTTTAGAGACGCTATGCGTAGCAAGATCCCCGTAGTAGTTCGCTTTCGTGACTTGGCGGGGTAAAGGGTAAGGGGGAAAGGTTTCAAATCCCTTACCCCTTTCCCTTACCCCTTTCCCCAGTCCTCACTTAGCATTTTTGGGTTAGCAGACTAGTAGGGGTACAGACTGACTGTACTGGATGCAATTATTGCTTTCTTACTCAGCAATCTAACTAGGTACTCAGCACTGTTTCGATGAGCAAAAATTAGATAAAGGAATCCTGCAAGTGTTTAAACCTGAGATAATTGTTGATCGCCAATGGTAGCCGTTGGCAGTAGCATCTCTTTACAAAAGCCATCGCTTGAAGAATGCGCTGACACACTTGGCGATGATAGCATCAAGGTAATTCATCATGATGAATTACACGATTTAATAAGCGTGGAGAGTCCAAGTTTACCTAGATGATACGCTTTACATGAGCAATACAGGGCGGAAAAAAAAATTAGCATCTTTCAACTGTGACCAAAGGAAGTGGGAGCAGTTTATCGCCTGTTGCAACTCGAAAGGCACAACAGCAACAGCCACGCTGCTCGAATTTATCGATCTCTACTTAGGCGATTCCCAAGATAACGCTGGTGCAATAGGTGGTAACGATTTAGACGAACGCCTAGACTCTCAGATTAAGGCAAGTGTTGAGAAGTACTTAGTTACGAGTAACAATAGTAACGCCAGTCCGACCAACGAAACAATAATAGCTATTTGCGAAAGACTTGAGAAGCTGGAGTCAGAGTTTTCAAATGAATCTAATGAATCTAATAGCAACCAAGCCACAGTAATTGATAATCTCGCCAATTTAGAACAAAAAATTGAAAAGATGACAGCCCGAATGACACAGTTGGCTGAGGCGATCATTAAAATTCAAGACTATCTCAACAACCAACAAAAGCGGGGGCAAAAATCGTACTACAACAATTCATCCTATTCTGGGCAAAGTCCGCGAATGCAACCGTTAACTGAAGAAGGTTTGGCCAAGAGGCTTGGTGTAAGCGAGGAAACTGTACGCAAGGAGCGAATTAATCTTCCCCCACCGCTTTTTGTAGCATGGTGTAAGAACAAGGATAGAGCGGGATTAGGATGGGAATTTAACGAAAATACGGGATTCTATCAGCCAGCAAGTTAGTATTTTATCGAAACAGAATACATGCGTCAGTCGCCAGAATACAGGAAAGGTATTTTGAACTTCATAGTGGATGAATCCAGGGCGTTTTTGCACCCCCACTAAATCTTTTATTTAGTGGTCAAGAAGACAGTGGTGGGTCTGAATCCCCCACTGATTCATTGTGATTCCTGAATTCTGACTTCTGACTTCTGAATTCTTCTTCAATAATTTCAACTTGTCGCAGGGGATGTGCGCTCTGCTGTTGCCAATTTGAATTTTTTAAAATGTGATTAGTTCACAACCTTCAAGCAATTCGTCGTAAACAGTGAGTTGCTGTGTTTTTAAGTGATTTGGTAGTGAATCATCATCAAAGGTCAAAGTAACAATATAAGTATTTTTGAGACTAAGAGATGATTTGCTGATATCGGTTATTGCTGCACTCATGCCGCTTCGAGTACCGATTAGATACTTCACCGATTGCCCGATCTTTAACTGTGTTGCTGGAATAGCCATAAATGTTAAAAGTGTAAATTAAGCAATAGTCTGGTTGGATGCGATGGATCAAGCGCCCACGCCCAGGTGATCGCCTAATCGTTTCTACTTATTAATCAAATCCAAGTCCCAGGTATAAAAACCAATCTGCTCAGGAACCCTAGTGAATCGCCCTGTGCGATGACCCCGTGATAACTCATTCAATACCTTGTTTCTCACTTCTCCAATCTCAGTCGCAGTGAGTTCGCCATAGATTCCGTTGATAATTTCTGAAACCCCAAAAACTTTACCGGAATTATTTTCTAAAAAAGTTGTTAGTGCATCAATTAAAAACTGACCCTGAAATTCTTTTAGCATTGGTATGTCTTTGGCCTGGGGCGGCAAAACTTGTTTCTTATTTTTGCCTTTGACTCTGGTGGACGAATTCTTCGTCTCCGGTTTTGGTAGCAAAGTTAAAGAGAGAGTATAATATCCGGGTGATCCTGGGACACTGAACCATTTGTTAGTTTCCCTGCCTTTAGTGAGGGATGATTTAACTCTGTGTTTAAGCACTTTAAAGACTTCTGGCTCTAATTCCCCATAGAGCATTTTGACAATAAAATCGATGTGAACAATTGTGCCAATGTGTTCTGCCAAAACGTGTTCAATAGCTTCCGGGCGAGACAGGGATTGAAAAATAGGCAGCATGGCCGTCTCGGTTCCATAGAGCGCTTGCTGTTGAGTTGATGTTTCTATCGGTGGCTCTAGGAGTACTGGAGTATCTGTAGCTGCATCAGATTCTTCACCTGACCAAGCTTGTATAAGTGTGAATATGTTTTGTTGAGTGGAGTCTGACGGCTGGATTGCGACTGTTGAGGAATAATCCTGTGAATTGTCTAATAAGAGATGCGTAATAGGTTCAACATCGTCATTAACAGATTCCTCACTTAAGAATAAGAAGAAGTTTTTTCCTTTTTCAGATGTGAATTCTTCATTAGCCACCTCCTCAGCCAAAGGCCAGTTAGATAATAGAGCTTCTACATGAGTGAGATTTGCTTTGGCTAGGGTATATAATTTCTCATACTCTTCTACCAGAGGTGCGTAGTAATCTCGCAATGCGAATAGTGACTCGATTGCTTTTTGGGGAGGTGATAAAGGAACGGGGCTATTCATCAAGTTTGAAATTAACTATACCTTGCGACACTCGTATAGTTATGAAACGACATCGAGTGAATTGGAAAAGAATTGACAGTTTCAGACCTATTGTAAAGTATTTGAGTAATCAGATATAAAGCGATGGCATAACCGTAAGAGTGTGGATGACAATGCTCCGCCCCGCGCCAAGTACCGCCACTGATACGCCGAAAGCACTGGCGATCGCTGTTGACTGCGCTGCTCACATCAAAAATTTTGGGTTTCACTGTTCCCTCTGTCCCCAAAGCGATTTGGCTGTTGGTGCTGCAATTGGAAGCGATCGGTGCGCTGGACTATTTAGATATCTGTGGCTGGTGATGCTGGAATGGGAAGTAATTGCAGAGGTTGAATTGCTCCCTCTCTAACAACTAGTGCCTAATTTTTACGATTGCGTCTTCTTCCATTCGTCTACTGTTAAGCAAGTTTTTCCAGTGGGTATTAATCCTGTGGTTGCTGACACACCGAAATTTGTCAGCGCATAATTTTCTACTTCTGCGTCCTTGAAGGCAAGTTCCACTACCTTTTGCTTCTCTTGTTTTGACAAAACTTCAACTTTCACATTCTCTGGCGTAGGAGTAGTGCCTGTCTTCTTGAGCATGAAATTTTTCACATTGTACAAGCCTTCTTCTCGCGGCTTCCCTAAATTTAAGCATCCTCTTGATTTCACAAATAGTCCTGTAGTCCAAAAATTACTTACAAAATCCTGTTTGTTAACAAACTGAACTCTATCCGCTCCCCACACATAAACAGGCTGGAAATATCCCTTAGTTCGAGGGATTTTGGTTTCGTTGCACCTTGTTCCGTTGTTGTACGGAGCGTTCCAGTCTCCGCATACCTTCCAAGTTATTCTATATAAGTTAGGTGTCTCTTCTACATATTGCCTGATTTGCTCCAGTACTTCCTTATCTTTTTGGCTTTGCACATCAGTTAACTTAGCCCCAGAATCATTCTCTGCCTGAGCTACCAAGTCTTTTTCAGACTGGCAAGCCCCAGTACCCGCACCTATCAAAACAAGGGCTATAAGTAAACCTATTTTATTCATAAAAAAACTCCAACAATCAATACGCGAAATTAATTAGCGATTTTCTTGTTTAACAAGAAAGAATTCAGGAGTCAGTCGCCAGAATGGGCTAAACGCCCCGCTTCCGCTAACAGAATTAAATTTTGAATCGATTTAGCGTCTGAATAAACGGGTTTAAGTCCCCCACAAAACAAAAAACTTTGGTGGTCAACTTTCGTAGTGGCGGATCAGAATCCTCCACTAATTGATTCTGACTCCTGACTTATGACTCCTTCTTTAAGCAATATCTAATTCTAAGAATGCTTGACTACAAGCTGCAAATATTATACATATTTGTTGCATATATGCAATCAAGTTTTAACAGTTTTTAGTCATAGTTCTACCCTTCCACAGCCATCGGCAACTGAAATCACATAGAGGCAATGGCGCACAGAGCGTCCAGATATATCGTCGCACTACTGTTTGATACAGTTCACAGCCCTAATTAATGGTAGGTGAGGTGATAGCGACCTCTGGATCTTCCTATAGCGCAGGATGATTTTGTGTTACTACGTTTTGTAAAAAAGCAAATAAAAAATAGTACAACAATTATGAAGAAAGAACAAGTCACTTGAGTACGGAAAAAAACAGTACTAAAGTTTCTTCATCTTTTTAGTCGGAATATGTCATAGATAAAAGAGCAAAGTTGAGAAATAATTTGTGCGTGAGCATAATTGGCGTAAGTAACATCTAAATCAGCAATGAAAAAAATATGGACATTTTGGGAATTTGACCATACTTTGGGTAGCGCGGTTCGAGTAATATCAACCCCATTAGGGCTAGAGATATTTGCTGAAGATGTATTTCAGATTATTGCACCAGAATTAAATAATGAAAAAGTAGTGCCTCTGCATATCCAAAGTCGAGAACGTCATGTGGTTATTGGTGAGCAAGTAACAATAGTAAAAACTTTAAATTCGGGAGATATATATAATTTAAAAGGCATAGTGGAAGAACAAATGATTAATAATTTCACGCAATGGATAAGGAGTAATGTCTTACCGATATTTCAAAAAGATTTTTTTTTAGAGAATTGAGAACAAATCTGAATTATGAGGAGAAGAAGAAGAATGACACAAACTATCAATAACAGTCAAAATGGAAATATTAATGGCAAAGCTGATATCTCGGCAATTGAAGCAGAAGAAATAAAGCTAAATGATTTAACACCAGAGCAGCAGTTAGAGTTAGAGAAACTAAAGTTAGACCCGGATATGGCCTCAGATGCAGATAAAGAGGCAGGAGAAATTAATAGAAAAACAGAAGAGGTAACTAAAACTCCCCCAAGAAGATTAGTAATAGTAGACGGGGGGAAAGGTGGAGTTGGTAAATCGATGTGGACGAGAGGATTTTTACAAACTTGTATAGATGAGAAAAGAAGAATTGTGGCAGTAGATGCAGATAATTCTAATCCAGATCTGTTGAGATATTATGGTGAGAACGGTGAGCATTGTCAAATACAGCAGTTAAATATTTTTAAAGATGGAAGTATAGATAGATTTTTTGATCAGGTAAAGATAATGATGGAGCCAGAGCTAGATACATATAATCAGCTACCACCACCAGAATCACTGTTTTTATTAGAATTGCCACCGCAATCAAGACAAATATTTAAAAAGTTCATAGAACAAGAGTTCTTGGAAACAGCCGCCAATGATTATGACATTAGAGTAACAATGGTCGTGGTAATTAGTCGAGTATCAGATTCGGTAAAGCAATTAATAGATTTATACAGCTTTTGCGGAAATAAAGTAGATTACATAGTCGTTAGAAATTTATTTTATGGCGAGGAGTCAGAATTTTCTAGATATAGCAACTCATCAATAGTTCAAGAGATAAAGCAAGACCTATTAAAAGCAGAAATCCCTTTATTTGATATTACAATGCCGGATTTGCTTGAATATGCCTATGATTATTTAGATGAAAAGTCACTAAGTTTTTCTGAAGGAATAAAGCAAAAAGAACTACCAGGAGTGAAAATGCGGGTGAAGAGTTGGCTAAAAAATTTTAAACAGCAAATTTGTCCAGTTAAGCATCTCTTAGGGCTGGAGAGTATAAATGTTGAAATCTTCTAAAAGAATGGTAATGACTGTAGGTGACTCTCGTGTAGGCAAGTCTACAGTTATGAAACTATTGCTGGAAATTTATCAACTTCAAGGTAAAAGATTGAAAGTTTATGATCATGATAATCGTGACAGACTTTTGGCTTACAAAGATTTAGTGTGTATTGAAAAGATAGATTTTTTCAATAAACAAACGGACAGAATGTTTATTGATCTGGTAGCTGATGATATAGATATCATTTTAGTGGATATGCCGGGGCAACACATAGACAAAATTTGTCAGTATATTGTTGAGTCTGAACTATTAGAAGCTTTAGCTGAATATGGATGGAAGCTAACGTTTCTGCAACCGATATCACATAGAACGGACTGCATAGACTACTTAACTCAAATCATCCAAACTGCTACTAACAATGCCAACTATGTGATAGTGAAGAATTATCATTTTGCGCCAGAGTTTAGGGAATATGACGAAAAAATGCGGAAAACTCTGTTAACAATAGGAGGAGCAGAAATAAATTTGATGGCTTTACATCGAAATCACTATCAAGCGATGGAGAAAGCTGTCAAGCCATATTCAGAAGTTTGCCAGGATTTCTCAATAATATTGTTCTGGAGAAGTTTCATTTTTCAGTGGATTAAAAATTTCCGCAATTCAGTGATAAATAACAATTTGGCTATTAAATATTTAGGGCTTGATTGATGACACTACAAGACACATTACAAGGTTATTCTCAATCAGAACAAAGGCGCATAGTTGAAGGGGCATATCAACTAGGAATTACACCAGATGATCCAGTTTTTAGGATGATGGCGACGCTGGGCAGATATGAAGAAACGATCATAGACCTCCAGGCAAGAATGGAGGCAATGATAGAAGCATGGGCAGCACTGATAGACCAAAAACTTGAGAAGACAAGCAAACAAGCCGAGTCAATGCACTATACGGTTGTCTCCAGTGCTGTGCGTGATGAGATGAAAAAAATTAAGCCCACCGACTCAGGTATGAAAGTGCAGGCAGGCTGGGGATTGGGGACAGTATCTCTTGTGTGTGGATTAGTAGCGGCTGGCAGTACCTTGCTGGGTTCGCTGACCACATGGAATCTGGTGCAAAATATAGGAACGAATCAGTCAGTAGTAGTCTCACGTAACGAGATAAAGATTCTCCAATGGGCAAAATCTCAAGAGGGTAAGCAAATGTATCAAATAATCTTAAAGAATCAAGCAGCAATTGAAGCCTGTCAAACACAGCAGAGTAAAACCCAAGGCTATTGTTTAATTCAAGTAGGTAAGTGAAAAGCAGTTAACTAACTTGGGTAACAGTGTTTGAAATATAGCCGAGTTCAGAGGCTTTTAGAATAGCATTGATGCGATTATCAACACCTAATTTAGAATAAATATTCCTAGCATGATTTTTGACAGTGTTTTCACCAATGAACAACTTCTGACCTATCTCCTTATTAGATAATCCAGCAGCGATTAATGACAAAACATTAATTTCTCGCTCGGTTAAGTGGTCATCAAAGATTTTCCCTTTGATTTTGGGCTTGTGAAGAAGATTTAACAAACCTCTTTTAATAATTTCGGAATCAAATAAACTTTTATTATTATGAGTGGTTCTGATCGCCTCTAAAATCAAAGAAATGTTATTTTTTTTGAGAATATAAGAATCAGCGCCACTGCCGATAGCAGCATTGACAATTTCTTGAGAAGAATTGCAGGAAAGGACAACAACTTTAGTGTTACTGCGATAAATCTTGATTTGCTTAATGACCTCGACTCCAGAAATGTCGGGTAAACCGATATCCACAAGGACAACATCAGGCTCCCACTGTTTGACGATATTAATACCCTGCTCACCAGTAGAAGCATTAGCGACCATCTCCATATCTGGTTGCTGTTGAATAGCAGTAGTGATGCCGAGTCTGAATACCTCTTCATCCTCAATAAGTACTAATCGAATCATATAAAGTTTTGATTGTTTCGATTGTTAGATACTAAAATATTTATATCACATTTATTGATGCTAAGTGTTTTAATATATATATATAAACGTAAACTGAAAACAGTTACTTTAGAAAAATATGGCAGTCAAAATTAAGTAAAAGTATTAGTACTAAAGTCTGAGTGGATAAAAATTTGTAAGAATTCAGGAGTCAGGAGTCAGGAGTCAGGAGTCAGAATGGAATTAGCATAGCGTACTAATTTCTCAAGTTGAAGCATTAATCCTGAAGTTTCACCTTGCCAGACTATCAAATCTTGAAATGTTTTAGCTGGCTGTCTCCTAAATTCTGAATTCTGAATTCAGGATAGCTGAATCCTTACAAAAATTTTTTCAGTCTAAAATAAAAATATTCGAGATTTTGAAAATTTAATTAGCATTCATAAAAGTAGGGAAAATCACAATCTATCTTGGGAAGCATATATGCAGCAAGAATCTCTAAGCAAGCAATTGGATTTATCATCTTTGTTACATGATGTATCAAGCAGTTTTAGAGCCACATCATTAGTGCTGAATCAGATAATTGATGGTGCTTATGGACAGTCTTTAGAAGAAATCAGACCTCTTTTGATAGGTTTGCAAGAAATGAATGAGCGAGGACTGGGCTTGGTTGATAGAAGAACGCCTTATTTAGAACCTAGTCTAGCAACGTTAGGGCAGTTTGATATGTTAGATTTTTTACAAAAGCTATATTTTCAATACAAGGTAATAGCACAGTATCATTCCTTAAATCTCCACTATGAAACGCAAGTAACATACAAGCATGAAACGCAAGTACGGGGTGACAGCATAAGTATTGACAGAATGTTATGCAATATCATAACTAATGCTATTAAGTACACCTTGCGAGGAGATATATTTATAAGACTGCTCAATCAAGATGATGATTTAATTGTTGAGATTGAAGATACCGGCTGTGGGATTGCCGCCGAACAGCTATCAAATATATTTATTCCGTTTTGGAGAGCGCCCCAAAGTAAGTTATCTGATAAGCCGGGCAGAGGAATGGGGTTGTATATTGCCTGGATGGTGGCTTCTGCTCACGGACTGAGTATGAGGGTAGATTCGGTAGCCAAACAAGGAACCAAATTCACCATTATATTTCCTTACAAAGATGACGAGATATATGGGGTTGATGATAGGATGTTGTCCAAATCACCAAAACAAGTCGGAAGTCGGAGTTCGGAAGTCGGAAGTTTTGAGTTTAAAAAGGTTTGAAGTTCCTAATTTTAATCATGGAGAAAGATCAGAATTATGGTGAGACAAGAAGAAGTATGAAGTGTGAGATCGAAAGTCGGAAGTTTTGAGTTTAATTTCTGACTTCTGACTTCCGACTTCCGACTTCTAAAAGAGGTTACAAGATGCGTTACTTATATGATGTAAAACTTTGGGACAGGATTGAAACAGGAGTGGAATTTCTAATTTTTGCGGCTTTGATGATAGCGGCAATTATCAAACTGGGGCACAACGATTTTCTACAAGCATTGTATTACATAGTATTAGCTGTTATCATCTCGCCCTGGTCACAATTCGAGCGGGTGACTAAGCGATATGTCTTAGTAAGTGCGTACATTCTTGGGTTGTTTGTCGGGTATTTTAGTTAGTCTAACTCTGGGCCGTCAGAAGATGGCTCGTTTTGTTGTTGCTGTGGCTGTTGCTGTTGTTGTTGCACTCTTATATCAAAGTTGATCAGCTTTTGTGTTTCTTGTGGTGAAAGGTGATTGTGTATTACTTTGTATTCTTCGTTATCATCTACTTTATAAGCACTAAAAGCCGATTGATTATCACTTTTGCGCCAAACAGTCAGACGCTGCATACCTTCTCTCATCAACAAATTTAATTGATAAGCCATGCCTTCATAGACTCGACCGCCAATAGTATCTTGTCCCTTTGTAACGATAATATTCATCAGCGCCGGAATCAGAGATTTTTTAGCAACCTCATCATTTTCACTCTCAAGCGATTTTGACTGTTGGCTGTCAACAAAAGGCAGTTTGCGCCCTTTAGTTTCTAATATCTGCTGCAAAAATGTCTTTTTCTTTTCATTGATCAAATCTTCAACTCTTGTTGAGTTATCTTCTATATCAGGTGTTTCCTCGGATTTATTTAAACCAAATTTTTGAGTGTACTCTTGGTAGTATTTTTCCTTAAGGGATTGCCTGTAATCTTCAGTACTTTGAGCATTTTGGGACAGGTCTAAAGTATTTCTCACCTCACCAATAATATTTTCGCGCTGTGTGGGGTCTAGTGCGGGGGTTATTGACGGTGAAGGTGGGTGTTTTTCCATCATCAGCGCCAGTCTGTAGGCCAATTGGTTGTCAGAAAAGCCACTGTTGCGGTTGATGATAGTAATGGTTTCGGCTACTGAGCTAGATTGCATAGCGATTACAATTCTAATTCCTGTGAATTAGTAGTAGGTTGTTGTGGAGTGTGAGATTTCTGGGAATGTACTTCAACCTTTGGCGTATAAGTATTGTTAATAATCTGGCTACGAGTATTGAGCAAATCTTGAATAATATCACTCAAAGGAGGAAGTGAGATATTCGTTTGCCCTTTATTGTGCTGCTCGAATTGACTTTGAAGGAGAATTTTCTGGTAAAGTTCACGTTGCTCCCCAATAGTCAGCTTGCCAGTTAAGACAAGTTTTTCCCGTAAAGGGTTGTTGTACTGATTGGCAACACTAGACCAAGTATTATTAGTTTCTAAACCTTGCCAATGAGAGGCAATGTCAGGGTGAAGAGGCACGGTTGTATCACGTTTTGGGTCAGAATAAAACTGTGGCTGTGCTTCCTTTTGAACGTGCGATCGCAAATCATTAACAATGTGGGCTAATGGTGGAAGCACAATATCAGTACGCCCTTTGTGATTTATCTCGCTCCAGGCAAGATTTTGAATCTGCTGGTAGAGTTCACGCTGTTCACCAACAGTTAATTTTCCAGTTTCCTGAATTTTAGATTGAAATTCTAAATGTCCTTGCGCTACAGTCTCATCACTTGAACCATCTTTTTCTAACTGCTCCCAATATTGTTTTAAAACTGGATGTAGTGGTAGCACAGCGTTATCTAAGTTAGAAGAAAGATTGGATCGTTTTGTTGGTTGTGATGGTGTTGTGCTATTAGGTGTAGTTGAATGTGATACAGCGTTCTGTTGTTTTGGAGAATTAGAGCTTACTCCTTGTGGGTTTGATTGTGTCTTGCGATCTGGTGCGTTGGGCGTAGATTGAGTAGATTGGTGTGACTGATCATCGTTTAAATTACGGTTAATTTCGGGGTGAACGGGCAAGTCGATGTCACGGGTGTCTGTCGGGTTGCCAAATAATGTTTTGTAATTAATATGCAGTTTTTGAGCCAACAGTCTTAACTTCTCCAAATCAGCTTCAGTGATAGCCATCGCTTGGACTTGATGAGTCATACCAGTGTCAGTTTTCTCAAACTGAAAGCGAACAGCTTCCCGATTTGTACCATTGTGTTCAGTTTTGAGTAATTGCAGAGTAGATGTATTGTCACTAGTTTGCCGAAAAATAATCCGGTAATTGCCCAAGATTAAGTCGTCTTTCTCGAAGCTAGTAATACTTTGTGTGAGTATTTTTAATACCTCGTTTTCTTTGAAACTTTCTAAAATATTGTGTGTGCCTTTAGGAGAGACTGAACCAACGACAGAAGCTATTTTGCGAGGGTCTTCATCAACAGAGGGCAATTCTTTCCCAGTTTTCAGGTAGTCAGCCACTAACAAAAACTCCTGCCTTTCAATAGGCAGAATGTTAATTTGTTTTTCTCCCCAAATTTTTGGCTCAGACTCTATTTCTGTGTAAGAAAGTTTAATATTGCCTACGTGTCCACATTTATCAGCTTGAAAAGTCATTAACTCTATATCATCATGACGACGATAGATGCTGTATTTATCAGCACCATGATTCTTGATTACAAAAGCATCAGCATGGTAGATTTTGCCACTAGTCTGCTGTTGTTCATCTTTAGCTTCAACACCATACTTTTTTAACAAAGTATAAGCAGCAAAAGCTATTTGTTTATTCTCGCTAGCTTCTAGGCGCTTTCTAAAAAAATTAGGCTCATAAACTGTAACATTTTCTTTTTTAGACCAAGAAGAACTAGTTACAGGAGTTTCAGTTGGTTGGGCTAGCTCCGGGGCAACATCTATATGGATAATGTCTGAATCAATAACTTTTATATCTATAATCTGTGAACCAGGGTCAATAGGTGATTTAGCACGACTTTTTTTAAATACACCAATGTTTGCTTCTAATTCGGGATCATCTATCACAGTAGAGTCTCCTTTTTGTTGATCAACAGGGGAGGCAGGAGGCAGAGGGCAGGAGGCAGATCGCGCTTCTCTGCGAGACGCTCCGCGAACGCGTCTCCCCTTGGGAGAAGGAAAACTGCTTTCTGCCTCCTGCCGCGACCAGAGGGAGCTTGGATTTGAGTCTCCCACTGAATCAGAGATTTCAGTGGCATTCCTAAAGTGGGGGTCTAAATCCCCCACCAAATTCTTCCCTTCTGCCTTCTGCCTCCTGCCTCCTGCCTCCTCTTCAATTTTTTTGACTGTGCCATCCTTGAGCTTGATAGTAAAACGTAAATTATCAAGTTGATTTTGATGCCACTCCTCTAGAGATATAGCCCCGGCAGATAACTTTTCAAAAGCTTCTTTTCCTTGTGAAACTATAAAATCATCTACACCTTTATCCGGCCCTGGCAGCGTTATTACTTTAACGACAGCACCAAATTCTTGTAATAAGCTTCCTGTTTTCCAAATATCTCTTTGGATATTGAGCTTAGTTTCAGGCTTCGTTTCATAATCAAAGCAGATTTTGATTTCTCTACCAGAAGTTGCGAAAACAGCTAACTCATCAGCCAGATAGGAATCACCAATTTTCTTGCCCCACTCGTTTTTAGGTGAGCGATAGCCGGAGGAAATTCCCGGTAGTCCGATGGCTGCGTGACCATGTGATAGTAGACTAGCCGCCTTCTTCGCGCCCTCTGTAATGACAAGTGGAATATTGTGTTTGCACACACAATACCAAAAACCACTCAAGCGATCGCTATCGGTGGGGTTTACTCCAGCTTTTGAGTAAATATTTTGGGCAATCACGCCTGGGACATCTAGCAAGAAAATACTCAAATCAACTGATGGTGGATGCTCATATTTGATGAACTTGCCTTCAACCGCAACAGTGAACCCATCTTTTTTTACGGTTTTGAGTCTGGGGCGGTTTGGCTTATAACATCCCCATTCTTTAATTTGAGGTTGCTCACCAGGGGTAAGATTAGCAAATGTGCGCGGATCTACTCCAGAATTACACCACCAGCCACCTGCATCTAAGTGGGAATAGAGTTCTAAAAGCCTAGTAGAGAGGCTACCTGTATTTGTACGTGAAAGTTTGTCGCTGATCATGAGCCGTTCCCAAGCTTCATGTTCGCCACCGACATAGCTAAAATGAAGACTAGAAAAGTTGAGATGTGCAATTTCTGGTGCGATCGCACTGCCTACTACTAGCTCGTGCCAATGTTGCGGATCAATATGTTCTGGGTGATGAGGGATATGTTGAGTATTTTGTGGCTCAAGTTTTTCACTAGTTATGGGAATTGTGTGGTCGCTAATCAACTCTACTGTTAAATGCTCATCGCCAACTTCATGAAAATTAGTTACTTCACTCTGCTCATAGTCTTCATGAATGTCATTCTTTTGCACAACATCTTTTTCTAAAATGGAGGAATTATCTACAATTTGAGCAAATGATATATCTTTGATTTCACCTGCATCCGTGACATCATCATTTCTGTTTGTAAAATATTGATATTCCAGAGTATTATTGCTTTCGACTTGTATACTTAAAAAGTCAACGACTGTACCCGAAGGAGGAAGGTTTTTAGGAAAATTCGGGTTGGGTAAAACTGGAGGTAAATCAGGAACAGGAGGAAAATTTGAGGGTGTTATATCATTACTACCGGGGAGAAGTTTAGGCAATAAATATGCCACCATCTCTTCTACTTGTTCTATTTCCTCATCTGTTACACCTTCAAAGTTATTTTTAGACCATTTCCAGCCACCATCCTCATCAGGAGTAAGAAAATAAGTTTCTTCTCCTATTTCGATTCGACATTTTAGGTCGATAGCTGATTCGATTGATTTATAAATAAACTCTCCTAAAGGGTAAATAAAAGCTCTAATAAAATGCTGACTAGCTCTAGCGTAAGCGGAAGTGAGTTGCAAATGTCGTTCATCAAACATATTTATTTGGGTGTAGCAGAGTAAAGGATAAAGGGTCAAAAGAGGCACTTGAGCAGGGGAGCAGGGGAGGAATGAGAAAAATTTAACCCTGTTTTGTCAATCTGGGGAAAGCTAATCCCTGTAAGGCTTTTGCAGCTTTAGTTTTCAGATTTTGGCAAGAAATTTTAGTTACTGTTAGAAAATAAAGGTTCAAACCTTAGCTCAATCAAAGTTTCAGACTCTTGCTTCGATTATTGTTTTCCGAGAGTGAAGAATAGAATAGGGTTAATTCTCTCCCTGCTCAAGAACAGCTTTTCTTTCTACATTCTTGTCTAACCACAACAGTTACAGAATCGTCTTTGCAAATATTTGTTATGAACAGGGTTGTCGATGATGAGAGAACAAGATTGGCGTAGAACCTCATATTGTTGCCAGTTAGCCCCCAAGCATTTGATATCGATGAGTTTACCTTGGGGCGTAATGCGATTAAAAATAATATGAATATAAATATTGCCCTTTTGAATATCTAAAAAACAGATATACTGCAAATCATGCCAGCCGATACCGTGAATATATCGGTTAACAATTTTCAGACAAGATTCTTGATTTAGTTGGATGTAAGTGTTTTTTAGGTTGATGATAGTATATATGCCCAAATTCCTCAGCTTTCGTCTAGTTTTAGATAAAGTCTTAAACTCCTGAATAATTTGCAGGGGAGGCAGACTAATATCAATAAAACTACCATTTGCTAAAATTTTCTCTTGAGATAGTGTCTGAATTAGTTCAAAACTGCTAATTTTTAATTCTTCAATAATCATTTTCATAATAATCAAATTCCACTGTTAGATTTGTTTTGATTAATCATGCTGCCGACTTCTTTGAATGTTAGTCCCGAATTATTAGAAATAGCTTGAGGGTTTTCGGGAAGCGGAAAGCGTGAATCAACTTGCTTAACTCGCAAAGCTAAATCTTGCTGTGAGGGAAATTTTTGTGTACTCTTTCTAGCTAATAAACTGACAATTCTTGTCCATTTAAGTTGATTGTATTTCTCAATATTTTTGAGTGACTCATTAATTTTGATAGTTTTGAGTAAAGGAACAGACCCCTCCTTTTGATTGGCATAAGCCGGATTAATAAAAACACATTTGCCAGCAATTAGTTTGAGAAATTGAGCCGATTCAAAAAGCTTTTTAGTTTTCTCTTGGTCACTAATACTAGTGCTATTATTTTTACTACCAGTAGAACGGCTTTTTTGCTTGTACTTAATCTCTTCATCACCCAAGAAGTTGGAGAATAATTGGGCTGACTCGTTCTCACCAGGATTGAATATAAACTTAGTGCTGCAAGCCCCCAGGATCGCCTTAGCAATATCCTTACCGTAGTTCTTCTCAAGCTGCCCCATATTTTGGAAGCCGATAAGACCGCAGAAGCCCTCAGAACGAGATTCATTCAGCCATCTATATAAATCAGGCAGATAAATAGACGGTAATTCATCCAGTGCAACGATCAGTGGATCTTTCCGTTTTTTGGCAATGTTACGGGCGATGGTCATGTGTAAAATGCTGGTCATGAGAGGCCCTACTGCATCTCGGCGTTCTCTGTCCAACCCAAAAATAATCATCTGCTTACCTTTAATTTCCAAAGGTAAAGTTGTCTTACCGATGAAACAGCCCAAGGTGTTTTTCGCCATAAAGCGAGTGAACATAATACTGGCGGTAGCAACAATGCCTGCAACAGTTTTTTCAGATGCAGCAGAACTGAACAGTTGCCCAAAAGCAATTTTTACCCAAGGATTGAGAGAAGCAGCCATCAGGCGTTTGACCATTTGTTCGCTAGAAAGTATCGCGGCGCAAGTCATAACATCTGCGAATTGACCGAACTCTTTAGCTAACATCAGAATTGCCTGAGTCAGCTGATCCCCCGACGGGCCAAAGAAACCATCTTCAGTTGAATTGCCCAAAAGTCGGAAATTCTTATTGATCACAGTGGAAATTTGTCGGGACGATTCGGCATCACTACTATCCCGAAGAAAATCTAAAGGATTGCAAACTTCAGATTCAGGAAATCCCGGTGCAAAGATGTGAACATCATAGCCCTTATATTTAGCATAAGCAGCAACTTTCGCTTGAGATGGGTATTTGAAGTCATAAACTATACATGGAAATTCCTGATCAATTGCCGAGTAAATCATCGGGTTAATGGCGCTGAATGTTTTACCGCTACCGGGAGCGCCAATGACTGCCGTACCTCTTTGCACATCAGGAATATAAAAAGTAGTATTAGCACCTTTTCCCTGATGCTTACCAATGTAAAGTGCCGCACTATCACATTGGGGATTGGCGATTTGCAAGATGGCTTTTTTCTGAGCAGTAGCAGTTTCTTTAGCTCCACCCCAATAAGAGGTAGCAATTTTCTTCTTGTTAGAGTCGCCAAAAAATACCCTGAGCAAAATGTAAGCGCCAAGCAAGGATAAAACTGCTAGTCCATTGGGGGTGAAAAGAGAGTGAGTGTACTTGCCAATTGCGTCTGAAGGATTTTGTAATTGCTCAAACTGAAATGTTTGAGGATTAGCGCTATTTATTTTGAAAGATTTGCTCATATTTAAGGTAGAGAATTAGGTTGACCAAGAACGATAGGGTCTTTCTCTCGGTACTCAATAAAAGGTACAGGCCCAATGAAGTATGGACTGCAAGTGCGACCAATGAAGGGTATAGTTTTGCAGATGCGGAAGAACATAGTAGTCTCCACCTTTCCACTGCCTTCATCAATATTCCAAACAACTTGCTTAAAACTAGAGCCAAAGGGGTTCCTGCCAGTAGGCTCTTGACCATCATTGAGAGCTTTTAAAATGCCAAATCCACCATTAACCTTTTGGAATTTCCCGGATATCCACTGTGTTCCAGTAGTCTCACCAATGCCGGACATTTCCGCATGAGCGCAATTGCTTTGTAGACAGGGAACATTAAAGCCATCTTGATAGCTACCAGATATGGAACGGGTACGGTTAGCCTCAATATCTCCCAATGGCAGATCAAATGAAGCAACAAATGAAAGGTCAAGTGTTCTCAACCCCGGTAAATTATCCCAGGTGAGTGTTGATAATCCTGGTACACCATCAATTCTGGAGTCTTGCCAATTCCCAAATCGGTTAATAGATGTGTTCTGGATATTAGGAATGGATGTCAAAGGATAATTTTTTAAATTAATTACTCGACCAAGTTGAACATTACTTAAATTGTCATAGCGGCTGAGATTAGCAATTGTGCTGCCATTAATGCCAAATCTTCTAGCAAAATCACGGATAGGTATAACACTATTAACATTTCTATTACCCAAATTAGGAACGGCTTTGACCAAATTTGGTAAAGTTTGCCATTGAGTTAATTGAAAATCATCTAATGTTAACCCACTTAAATTGATTCCTTGCGCTAAAGCTATGGTTGAGAGATTTAAATTTTCTATTGCTAATTGAGGTGTTTCAAAATCTCCCAGTTCCATAAACTCGCTAATGCTTTGTCCTGCCGTCCAAGTTCTAGTTTCTGTACCTCTTGTGCCTGGATAGCTAACACTCCCACTAAGAGAAATAATCATGTCGCTAAAACGCAAGCGCGACCAATCAGGAGTAAACCCATTAGGAGAATTGATAACGGGTACTTGTGCTGAAGCCTTGGGTAGCAAAAAGCCTACAAAAGAGTTCAATAGCCCATATCTTATGAAACTATGAAGAAATAAGCTACCTAATAAACCAAAACAAATGAAGTAACGTAAGGCGTTATCATTGAGGCGAAAAGATGATTTCATAAACTATTACCTTGTCTTAAGTTATCAGAATTATTATTCAAAGCAATTAATTTATTAACTAAGTCTTGAGAGACAGAAGCCTTATTAGTAGCAGTAGAAATGTCATCACCTGCTTGTAAATAACCGATTAAGTTTTGCAATCGTTGATGTAGTTCATCTTGCTGATTAATCCATCCACTTCTAATAGCGACAACAATACCGCCTCGAATTTGATTAATTGTTTGCTGTGTTTTAACTAATGATTGGAATTGAGGCTTTGGGGCTGTTTGTTCTCGTGCCAGATCATTCTGGATCGTTACCTGACTATATTTAGGAGTGCCATTACTTGTTGCTAGCCGAAAACTGTAAGCTTTACGCTCCCCAGAGGATGACTGCGTAATTACTGTTAACAAAGTAGTAGATGTTTGCGGTATTCCGGGAATGTTTACTCTCTTGATCCGCCGCAGGTGAATCAGTCCAGCGCCGGGGCTAGAGCAATTCTGATCTAGTCCCGATAAACAACCATCTGTGTCAAGCAGAATTTGCGACGGATCATCTAACCAAACCTTTTTAATTGTCTCGCCAATTTCATAGAAAGAAATTGCTACACCGTGACCATTCCAGACGTTGATAGTTTGTAGTTTGGCCTGCGTCCCACTAGCTTGAGTTTGTTTGATGGTGCGAACGACTGGTGCAGCAATTGTGGATAGTGGAGTCGCGGCGAGAGCCAACGCTAGAGTGCCGCTTGTAACTGTGTTAATTATGCTTTTCATGGCAACTCTAAAGAGCGATTTACATTAAAGGTAACTTTGGTTCCCTGTGGAATAAACCAAGTATTAGGGCGAGAAGTAATTTCTTGAGTATTACGTTGATTACGTTGGCTGATGTTTTGGCTAACTTGACCAAAAAAACCTTCTACTAACGCACCAGTGAGATTGCGCTGATTGCCACTACTACGTCTGCGAATCCTGCCTGTGAATTCATCAGAAATTTCTTCTTCACTATCCGGTTGGTTCATAATCTCCCCAACCTTCCCCAATGCAGACACAGCACCACCAAACAAGTCACTACGGGCAATCTCGCCACCCCTGTCCTGAAATCTTCGAGCTATTAGGGGTCTACCACCAACTCCTGTCACGGAAATCGCACCCGCAGAAATAGGATATTCTGTATTATCTAATATGATCGCTCTGACATAAGCGACAGCGTAACTGCCGCCATCAACTGAAGCTAACTCGACTGCTAGCATTGTTCCCGAAGGAATTGCCACTTGCCCATAGTTATCGCGTAAATCCTCTTGCAGTCTAGCGACAGACCTAGTGTTATTAGAGGTTGGTGTTTGTGTCTGTGTCTGCCCTGAATTATTAACTGTGGCTTGAATTAAAGATGTAACAAGGACACCACTAGCAAAAGTGCCAACGGTAAGGTAGCGAGTTTGTTTGCCTTGGAGAATTTGGCTTTCTTGAGGTAAATAATTGTTAGCTAAAGTAATCTTGTTAACTTTAGAAGTTGCTTGCCACCTGGGGCGGATCTTTTCAATCGAGTCGCTTGAGTTTTGCGGCGTGGTTTGGTCAAAATTATTTGTATCTGTTTGTTCATTCGGTTGATTTTGAACTGCTTGAGTAAGATCCGGATCTAATAAAGATTGTTTGCTGGTGCTAGTTTCGGCGTATGCGATTTTGCCGTAAGAACCGATGCCACGGAGTTTGTTCAATTGCTCAAGGGGATCTAGGGGCGTTACTGTCCGTGCAGATATAGAGGATCTTGGAGAAAAACTCGTGCGTGTTGGTGGCGGAGTGTAGGTTCTAATCGCTTGTGGAGTAGTCTGAGTTACGCGACGTGATTGTGTATTTTGAACACTCCGTGGCGCAGGTCGTGGAGATGGTGGGTTAGATGGCACAACCTTTTGGTCTACTGAAACTGGTACTGGCGCTGGTTGGTCAAATCTATTTTTGTTAATGCGACCTAACTCATCTTCTTGATCCGACAGAGCGAGTTTTGCACGCGCATCACCGTCTCCATCATCACTTTCTTGGGCTTGTTCAGTGGTCGGTATTTCCTGCGTTTTCAGACCAATCTTTGGTGATGGTGCGGGATTGAAAACACCATTGAGCATCAAAAATATCGCTAAAAATCCAACTCCAAAAGGGACAGCAATTATTGCTAGTCTTGACCAAGGAGAAGTAACAAATGTGTGCTTAGTTGGTACTAATAAACTTTTTGGTTCTGGTGCTTTATTACCATTAGTTTTATTAACATCATCTATTTTAAGCAAATCCTCTAAAGTCGATACAGATCCATTTTTATTATTCTCTTCACTCATTTCCTTCTCCCGAAGTTTAAATCTACAATTTCGGTAATTTCTAATCCGGCGCGACGGGCTGCATAAATCTTCTTGGCTAAATCAGTGGTATTAGCTGGGATATATTCTGGATTAGAAATTGAAGAAACTGTAACGGTTTTGTTGAAAGCAATTCCTTTACCTAAGTTATTCTCACGGTCAAAAGTTACCAGCGTCCCAATAAAATCTATTTCCCATTTCCCTGCTTTAATTTGGCGTGGTTGAGATATGAATCTGGGGATTAAAGATACTTGAGTATCACCATTGAATACACCCGTCGGAGTGATTGATGCTAATTTCTTGAGAAAGGCGGGGCGAAATCCTTCATTTTCACTTAAAGCAAATGCAGCATCATAGGCTCTAGTCGTAACCTTACTATTAGATTTTTTATTAAGTCTACCTACTTCTACCCCAGTATCTTGCTTAGTGATAGGTTCTCCTTTCTCATTAAATATTTTTACTAATCCATCCCAATTAAACGTAGTAATAAACGTATCAGATACAAATTTTTTAATTACTTCATCAGACCGTTCTTTTGGGTCTACTGCTCTAGCGGTAATTGTCTCTCCTGATGAAAGTTGTACTAATGCCAATTGTTTTTTATTTAAAACACTAATTGCTCCATAATTTAGGAATTGTAATAGCAGAGAAAGCGCAGCCATTGAAAATCCAGCTAGAGAAATTATTCCAACTCTTGTTGTTACATATTTGTTGTAATTAAGTAATTGTAATGGTTCTTTTGGTTGAGTTTTATTTTGATGATTTAGCATAGATTTTATTGTCAGAATCCAGGAGTCAGAATCCAGGAGTCAGAATGTTGGAGAAGAAGAGTGAATCCTTTTCAATCAATAGAAGAGTTATGCGCTCATTACTTTTAAATTCTGGCTTCTGAATCCTGAGTGCTGAATTCTTACGTTTTATTTAGCTAATTTTCCGACTAAACTACCACCTTTAGTAGCAACACCTTTAGCAACCTCAATGGCAATCCCACTGTAAGTTTCAGCCGCTTTATTAATTTGAATTAAAACAGAAATACCACCACCAGCCGCTAAACCTGTAGCTAAGAATGGCGCAATTATACCAATTGTAAATAGGAAAAACATTGGCTGATAAGATTTAGAATCAGCGACTAATTGCCCGGCGAAACCAACAATGATATTGAAGCAAAGTTTGCCAAAACCTATACTGAAATATCCGACTAACCAACTGTAGATTGATTTAGCTCCGTAAGGTAGCAGAGAGCCACCAACAGCTATAGGCCCCAGCAGTGCTGTTACGAGCATAGTCAGTTCAATTCCCCATTGGTAAGCCCCATTCATTCCGACTAAAATTATCGTAACTATGTCAGTAACAGCAGACCCAACAAAAGCATTAATAGGAGATAAAATTAAATCAATTCCATTTGCTTTACCATCTTTCACATCATTAAAAGCATCGATAGCGCCATCAATTGCATCTACAAACCAAGAAAAAACTCCATTATTTTTGTTAAACTTATCTGGATATTTTTTGGTTAAATCTTCTTTAGCTTGATTCAAACAGTTGATTTCTTCTTGTTGACTTAAAGATGAATTTCTACATTTATTTACAGCAAGACCAATAGCGCTACGTGCTGCTTCAGTTCCCAATGCACTTTCATACGCTTGCTTGAGGTCAATTCCCGCAGCAGCCTTGCTAAGAACTATATTATTTACATTATTAATATAGTTTCTAATCCCCAAAGTTGATTTTCCTAAAACATCTCCGCTATTACTTAGGAGATAGACAACTATTAACGGCCAAATAAAATCAGTATAAGCTCTTTGTTCTTCCCCCGCCATCATTTTTTTTGTCCATTCAACGACGAAGAAAGTTAGTGTTGCTATAGCGAATAAAGCTCCGACTGTACAAATTGCTGAATAAACACCACCTGTAATAGTTTCGTTCCAAAGCTCATCAAATCCTTGTGCTACTGAAGCTGCATTTTCTCTTGCTAAATCAGCTAAATCGCCACCATCTAATTGCGCTAGTAAAAACATGATTTGAATCCTTGCTCAATACAGTAATTTTGAAAGATATTTGAACGCTACATCAGTCAGCAGAAGTAGGATCTAGCCGTGCATTAAGTACGACTTCATGTAGTAGAGACAATCTGCCATCTTCTTCGGAGTTCTCCTTTTTCCGTTGGGAGTCAAGATGCTCCGCCACTTGTGTCAGCATCAGGTTAGAGTAAGCATTGTCCTGTCGGGCTAACAGCGAATCAGTACGTTGTTCTGCTAACATCGACACAATTAAGCCGTTCTGAGCAGCGATCGCTTTGAGAACGTTTTGAGAGGCATCCATGTCCTGAGCTTGATCAGAAATATCTTTTGCTTGCTGGGCAATTTGTGCAGTAGTATGAATTTTTTCTTGAGTTTGCTGCTGTCCTTTTTCGCTGACCACGCTAGCGACAGAAGCCAAAGCTAGGTCACGTGAGAGCTTCTGTGCTTTTTCTTGGGCGACAGGATAAGAATAATCGTCCTTAAGTGAATCCTTCAATTGATCAGCCGAAGCAATTGGGTCAGGCGCACCCAATTGTCCGATAGAACTATCAATTGCCGCATTAGCGTTTTCTTTGATGTCAGCCCAAGCACTGTTAATCTCATCAGATGCCCAGGTTTGAATTTCACCAACTTCACTTTGAAGATCCGAAACAATAGAACTAAAAAAATCGTTAATGCTGATGCCATAGCTAGGTGCAGTAATAAGTAAACTGCCAAAAGTAGCAGCAGCTATCGCACCAATAGTCAATTTCTTCATGATTGGTTTCATATTAGGCAACCTGTTTGATATTTGAGCGGGAAATCAAATGTTTAGCCAAGTCTGATAACTCTTCCCCCCGAATCATTCTGATATAATCCTCACTAAATTTGACTAACCCAAGCAGAGGATTATCTTGATAGTGTTTGAGAAACAAACTGCGTAATTCCTGCTCGTTGGGATTATTAGCAACTGAGGCTAATAAACAGTAGGCGGGATAATAGCGGCAGAAAGTAAGCTTGCCATTATCATCAAGCAACCACTGAGAGTAAATCCCTGACTTTTTTGGATAAAAAGCTTCTGTACTATTGACCCTGATGATTTCAATAGGATATTTAAAGCGAACAATAAACGGGTCAACGGCTGATGATTGAATCCTGCCTACTAAACGTGTAGTAATATTGGCAAATATCTTTTGTGCAGATGCGCTCTGATATATAGTCTCTGGTTCTTGGGCAGAGATAATGACGCGGATACCAGACTTCGCACCATTGGCACACAATCGCCCAATCAGGTCAGCGATCGCATCGAATTGAAATAAGATTGGTGCTTCATCAAGGAAGAATATCGAAGCTTTTGATGATAATGCGCGACGTAATGCCGCAGCATAAGCACTAAGAGCGAGTATGGCAGCATCAGCTTCACTCGATAAATTACGTAAAGCGAATACTAACAATTTGGCATTAGTTCTAAAACTGGATGGGCGTGAGATGGATTGCCCGACCCTGGTACTCAACCAATAATTTATTCTCAGCCTGATTTGCTCTAAGGCTTCGGAAATCTCTTGACTCTTACTAGCAATAGAATCTAATTGTATGAAAGCTGGAGAACAAAAATTATAAAAATCTTTGAGTGTCGGAGTCTCGTTCCAATATTGAGTTCCAAATCCATTTTGTATTGCTGACTTGTAGCGTGATTTAATTTCATCATCATTAAAAAATGTTTTTAAAGCTAAAGCAATGATTGACTCAATATTGGTGGTAATCGTTGGGTTGACACCAATCATGCTCGTCCCTATCACCATTGTCATCAGCACTGATTTCAGAAATTCCTTAAAATCGTTCAATCGCTCATTTCTTAGTTCTGCATCCAAAGAGCGCAAATCAGGTAGTTCAAAAAGATTGTTTGATTCTTTGGAGATGTCAAAGTATGCCCCATCTTCACCCAGCAGATTGGTGTAGTCGGTAAAAGTGGATGTCCCGTCTGGTTTGGGATAGTCTAATGCCACTACCGGAATATCTTGTGCAAGCGCCGGAGTAAGAATACCTGCCACCAGCACAGATTTACCTGAACGAGTTGCGCCGAAGACTGCCAAATTCTTATGATTCTGGTATAAGTCTAGATGTACTGGTGTGCCGCCTTCTTCTGCGATTAGCTCAAAGCCAGTGCGATCGCCTGTGGCAGTCCTGATCAACGGCATCAGCCCTGGTGCTTCCGAACTAAAATATGGCAGTCGGCGGTTAAAAGGCTTGGTTAACAACGGCTCCCAAACAAATGGGCAACACTGCAACCATGTCTTCCAGGCGTATTCAATCTCCCGGTCTACTACCGCCGGACGCAAGAAATAGCTGGCAAGATATCGGCAAGCTTCGTCTAATTCCCGTGGGGTTGGGCGGTGGACGAGAAAAGCAACTGCGGTATGCACTACTACACTACCTTTATATATTGTCTTCTGCGCCTCTACAGATTCCTCAATATTCATTCCCGATTTGACATCAATATTTCCTTTTCCTGTAGATAAAGAAGTGCTGGTAATTGATTGTTTGGTAATGCGTTGAAGATTTGTTTTAGAAATAGCTTGATTTGCCTTTGTTAGCTGACAAATAACCTCTGTATCAGAAATACTATCTCTAGAGATTAATTCCCACAAATAACGTAATTGGGCTTGTTCGTCATACCATCCCCCTGGTTTTTGGCTGAAGTTAAGCGCTCCAATATATTTATTTTGTAGTCTTATCCATTTCCTATCAAAAAATGGCACAGATAGCTCATTCTCTAACAGATGGTGGCGGATATGAAAATCACTAGTTTGAGTTTCTACTAGTCCATTGGCAGAATCTATCTTTAAAGGATTAGGAATTGCTGGTGGCGATGACAGATTGAATTGCTGCCAAATCATTTCCCATATTTCTTGGGCACTCAGCACCCTAATCCCAAGTTTCATTTTACTACTTAGTATGGCTGACCATTGCAAAAAACCATTGCTAAAGGAATTTTGGAGAATATTTTCAATTCTGGTATTGTTATGGGCATGAATTTCTCCAGTAAAAGAAAACCAACCTTTTTCTAATTTTCTGATAATCGATTCGATAAAATCATGATAACTTTCATGATCATCAATAACAGTGTATGTACACCATAGCCGGAGAAACTTATTCTTTCTAGTGCCACTTTGAGTTAATTCTTTAACTCGCAATCTTTCACTGCGAATCAATAGCTTTAACTGATCTTGAGAGCAGGTTGACTCTAAAGAAGATAGTTCCTTTTGTCTATAAAAATCTGAGGTAAAAGACCCTAAGTGTATTGTGAGACTTTCGCCTTCGGGAATTTCTTTTAACCCCGCTTCTATGCCCTCAAAGATAGGCAGCATTTGCGATGATTCCAAATTCGGATGAATTCCTAAACAATCAAAGCAGAATTTGATTTGAATATTTTCACCTTTCTTGAGAATTAATGCGCCTACGCCCTGCCTACCTCCTAAGTTGAGGTCGCAAATCCCCCCTAAATGGATAATATCTTCAAAGGGAGTGAGCATTTTCACAACACTAATCTGCTCGTTTTCTAATGCGATTTTACCTAATTTATCTTTAACTTTCTTAGAAGAATTTGGCATAACTTTACTAATCGCTGAAATTTAACTAGAACTTAGAACTTATTTTTCTGACGACTTCCGCCTTCCGACTTCTGTTGTATTGATTGAAATCTCATATATCCCCTACTAATTCGAGGGACGCTGACGAACTTACCGAAAAAGTCTTTGTTTGTAGAAATTGTCCACCATGTTGCCCATCCCCAAGCAATACTTAAGCTAGTACCTAACCAACTTGTTTTCAGTAGATAATTGAACAGAAAAACATTGACTACTGCTATTAATGTCCAGGCAAATATTTGGTCAGCAGGGAATGGCCCTAGTCTTGGTCTTTCTCCTAAAATCCGATTTACTGTCCGAAAATCATGTTTATTTGACATATTTACTGAATTTAATCAAGAGTTATCAGCTATTAATTCAAATACGTATTTATCAATAACTGATAACTTAAAAAGCTTTCTTACTAAACCTGAACAATCAAACCAGTAATTAAATCTCCAACAAAAACTGCCATAACTATGATTAATGGAGTTCTTGCTAGCGTCTGCCAGTCTTCATCATTCCGGGCAGATTGAATAATCCGAACTAGACTGATCCCAACATATAATAGGAATAAAGCTCTTAATACATTGAAAAAAAGCGCGATAACTGCTGCTGTTTGTCCATTGCCGGCATTACCAAAAGTGGTGGTCATCCAAGTTTGAGCATTATTGAAAAACTGAGCATTAGCTGGAGCCGCCGCAAAATCAATTAGGCAAATTACTGCTAACAGCGCAAACAACACAGCATAGAGATTAACTCCATACTTTCGTTGTAGTTTATCGAAGTTAGTAAATAATGCTTGTGACTGTTTCGGCAAGGCAATCACGATGGCAGACGCAATCATAAATCCACCCATCAATATATTGTGGACGGACATCTCTGCTATCATCAACACACCAGTCACACCCATCAGTGTAAGTGTGCTTTTTGTCGCCCTGTCATTCTTTGGAGAAGGTGAGAGGGTTGCCGTTGCCGAAGTGGAAAAACTTTCTAGATATTCGTAGTCAGTACGCATCTCGTTCTCCTGAACGATTGGATGAGGAATACGCACATTCTTAAATAAGTCAGCTTCAAGATGGAGACACTTTAGTACTAAAAAAAAATAGCACAAAAGTACTAGTATAATATTGCTAACATTCATTCTCTAAGTATGCAGAAATCAATTATATTGTTAGCAACCTTTTTGCTTGATATATAATCCCTGCAATTATTTATTAGTATAAATAATTTTGTAATTAGCTCAGTAAGGTAGAAATGTGGAGATTGACTTTTGCTTGGTTTTGTGTGTTAAAGCCTGTTTAATGCAATACATACGTTTTTGGCAAATTGCCATCACAACCTGATCGCAATCGATATCATTCTTTGGCTGATGATAACGGTTGGATGTTAAGCCTGTCGCCAACCTTGATATTGGCAGCGCCTGTTGCTAGTTCTAGCACTTGATTGGCAACTTTCCCCTTGTAGATAGGGCAAGGGGTTTTGTAACACGGTTGGGCATTGTAAACCGCAGTTGTCACCACATTGTCCTTAAGATAAAAGATGTCTAATGGAAAATTTACCTTGTACATCCAGAAAGGCACGTTGTAAATTTCTCCTCCCAGGTTGAATAACATTCCGCGCGAACCGTTTAAGGATGCTCGAAATTTCAGCCCTTTCTCTAATTGCTCTGATGTAGAGGCGACTGAGAGCTTAAATGTGCGATTGCCTTTCGTGAGAAGGTGCGTAACTGGTAAATCCTGGGGACGAGTTTGGACGTAACCAATCGCCACAGTGCCAATGATAATTGATACTCCAGCGACAGGGCCTAGTATGTTCAGTAAGTTGAAGGCAGCAACGTATAAATCCTTTTCGGAACTAATTTTTAAAGTTTTCATGTTTCACCAAAAATATCAACATTGCCGAGACTATATATAGATGAATCAATTGAACTAGATGGAAGGCCATGTAAAGCCGCAATGTTACGCATACTTTCAACTCGGTCAGCTTCGCGGATGGCCAAAGGATTCATACTCTGCCTTGCAGCCAACAATGCCGACAATGTAATCTCAAGTGATGGCAGTTCGCTAGCTGGTGCAACATCATCACCAAACATTTCACAGAAACTAAAGACGGCGGCACGTTCAACAATGGCTTGAATCTCCGCCCCCACACATCGCTGCGTGGCTTTGAGTAACCTTTTCCATTCTTCTTCGCTGTACCCATCGCCCCGATCACGGAAACGAGGATCGAAACGGGCTAAGTGAATCTTGAATATTTCGTGCCGTTCGCCGTAATTTGGGAGATCCACCTTGAAAATCTCGTCGAAGCGTCCACTTCTGGTTAGCTCTGGTGGTAGCCATTGAATATTGTTAGCCGAAGCGATAATTAAAACCTCACTAGTACGTTCTTGCATCCAGGTCAAAAGCATACCAGCGAGGCGTTTGGATAAATCATCATCCCCGGCAAATCCTTTGTCGAAGTCGTCCAAATACAGTATTACACGGTTAATTCGGTCTACGAGTGCGAGTAAATTCTTGAGCTTATATTCAGCCAAATTACCGTAACTGCGGAAACTACCCCACTCCAAAATAATCAGAGGTAGCCCCAATAGTGCAGAACTTGCTTTAGCCGAGTAAGATTTTCCTGTTCCCGGTGGGCCGATTAGTAAAATCCCCTTGGGTAAGCGCAGATTATACGCTTTCGCCAATGAGGATAGAAGGCGCTTATAAGTTTTAAACGCTTGCTGGATAAGTTCTAAACCACCAATGGGTGTGCTTGGAGGTTGAAGGAACTGAATATTATAAATTCGCTTAAATAGGTCAATTTTGTAAGTGGACAGTTTTTCTACTAACTCATCCGGTGTAATTTCATGATTTGCAATAGCCTGTCTAATTCCATAGTCAATGTCTGCCAAGTACATGCCTAAGCCGGCGTTCGCTGTGGCATGAATATCGCTGCGACTGTAATCAGGTAATACTTGGGCTAAGTAAGTGCTTATTTCCTCTATAGCTGGCAGTTGTTGAATGACTGTCGGAACTTCGGGGGCAATGTCAGATGACACAGTGGCGTTTGACCCTAAGAGAATCGCTGCTTTGTTAGCATTGCAATTGTACAGCTTTAGGTTAATGAGCGCTGACTTAATCCACTCGGAAGTCAGAAAGAAATCGGGGTCAGTGGTAGACTCTCCCAGCCAGGGGAATATACCTTCTAGTATCAGGATTCCTGATAAATCAGTAGTTTTCCAAAACCGCAGAATTTCAAAGTAATGTTCGCGTCGATTCTTGGCGATCGCCTGATACTGGTTAACAGTTTTTAAACTTAATCCCTCCTCATTAGTAGATAACTGCTGTAGCGCATCATCTTCCAGCGTCCACAGGTAACAGTTAATGTCCAGGCGCTGGCATTCACTGGCTAGATTGATGAGCAGCCTGACCCTCTCTTGCAATGGAGACTCGACAGCAATCAGCTTATTGTTAAGCTTAATTAATCCAAATATTTGCTTTGTTAACTCATTATTCATTAGGGCTTTAGTTAAATTTCACCCCAATATTATTGATAGCTAAAACTCTTTACTAGCTACTTTAGTACTGAAAAAATCGGTACTACAGTAGCTTGACTTTTTTGCAACTATAGCTCTAATTCCTCGTGTTTTTGTTGTGAATAACGCTGTTGCAATTGATGAGAGAAATTGATTAACTGCGTATTCCAATCCCGACTTTCGCACTTGAGTTGAGTCGAGTGTGGCAGCAGTTCTTTAACAGCCCATGCCACTGTTGGTTGACTAAAAGCTACCTGTACATGAGCCACATTACGTAATCTTTCAACAGGTAAATTTGAAGTGTCATCTACTGCCATGTAAACTGTTCTGTTTTCTGGTATTCCTTTAACCTGATATTCCAACATGGCTACTGAAATGGTATCAATGGGAGAGTCAGACAGTACAGCAGTGCTAGTTTTATCACTAGGCTTTTTCCCCAAAGTAAAGTAAAACCAGCTATTACGGCGAACAGTACCTAACTCATAACCAGAGAATTTATTGGTTGTACCTTCTAAGAAAGCCCCTTTGGTATTCCCTTCCAAGTCCCGCATCACAAACACTACATTTGCTTTTGAGTCGGCATAAACTAGACCCTGGTTATGTAACATTTGTACGCAATCAGAAGGTATGCCTCGTTTCTGGGTTAGGTAATGTTCAACGCCTGACCAGTTAGCTTTATCCTCAACGGGTGGGGTGAATTGGGATGCTGGTTGAGTTTGGATAATGTCAGCCGTAACTTTTTGAGCATGAGCGCTCGCAGCACGTTTTGCGCCGACTTCACCAAATCGCTCCCCTAACCATGCGATCGCTTGGACTTGGTTGCATTGATTAACGTGTTTCACTAAATCAATTGCATGATTACCTTCAAAATGAGAACCGGGAGCAAGGTCACTAAATTTAGAGCCATCTATATTAATGATGTGGCTTCCTCCTACCCATTCATTCCCTTTACGCCACAGCCCTAACTCCCAAGCAACATCATTTAAAGCTAAATCAGTTGACCACTCGATAAGCTTTTTTATTGATTGATTATCTTGTTCTAATTGTGCAATTTGTCGCCGTAACTGTTCATTTTCAAGTGAGAGAGCTTTGGCTGTAGCTTCCATTTCCTGTTTTCGCTGATTCGCCCTGTCTCGGTCGGCAGCTTTGGCCTTTAATTGCGCTGTACTTAGCTCATCAACTTCTAAGTCACGCCCCTCCTCCACAATCCGGTAAAAGTCTTTGATGTCCTGGTGCTGGGCTTTGCTTCCCTTGATACCGCGCTCTAGCCCAATTAGGCGCATCGTGTTGTAGTAAGAATCTTGAAATTGTTGGATTTTCTGCCGCCCGTCAAAGAAATGATTGCACCGTAGCTGCCCTTGATCATCAAGGGGGACAAAATAAGCGTGAATATGGGGGGTGGCTTCGTCCAGGTGTAACTCGGCGCGGACAATGCGATTGCCATATTCATCCGCTAACCACTGGTGAGTCGCTTCTACCCAGTTATCCAACTTTTGTGGTTCATAGTAACCGGCTTGGGTGGGGCAGTCGGGACGGAAATAACTGGGCGATGCACTCAACAGTAACTCCACGCAGTACACCGCATCAGTGCGAATCTTCCGCTTCTGCTCCGAGTCCCCTATCTTGGCTAAGACTAAATCCTCTAGTCGTTCCTCTGGGTCGAGGCTACCGATGAACCGAATATTTTTTTGAGTGGGATCTGCATTCGGGGTTTCTCTTTCTCGTGCAGTGTGAGATGCACTCCCTGATATATTACCCCGCTTTAATTTTTTTAATCGCGCGATCGCGTAGCTCATGGCTTCACATCTTGGATAAACTTGGTATCATTCTCAAGTAATGCTGATTTTTTTAAATTATCTAAATTTTGGCTACCCCTAAAATAGCCAAATTGCTGAAATGCGGAAATGGGTAAAAAACCGTAGTAAGTACGACTATTTTATTATTTTTTCAGAGAATTGTTAGCGGTTTATGCCCCCTTATTTCAGCGACAGTCATAGACCAGTTGTAGGACAGTCATAGGACAGTTGTTAATTAGGAGTGAGCCTGTGACTTTTATGCCCTAGAACAGTCATAGGACAGTTGTAGAGAAGTTTTAGAACAGGTGTAGAACAGTCACGAAAAAATGTATTGAGATATACAATTTATATTTTTTAACCACAACAAATATATATTGTTAGCGGAGTGAATAATGAATTTGTAAAAAGAACTTTCTTCAGCTAAACTGTACATAAGAAATTTCTGAATTTCGACTGTGCAAAGAAAATGGAACTACCTAACAACAGTGACAACAGTGCAATGAATAATTGCACAGAAACTTTGCCCAGACAAAAAAATGGAACAAAATCAACAAGTAATTCTTTCAGTTAAGCGGACGGTAGATACCGCAGAAGGTCATCTCCTAAATTATCTACAAACAGAACCATTTGACTTAGGGAAACTACCAGAAGTAGTGATGTTGACCCTGAAACAACATTGGTCGCCTTTTGCCATGTCTGCTGATGGGGTAGATGGTGAGCCTTTAAGACAAAGGGCTATATGGGCAATTCAACAGTTGGAAGCACAAGCGGCTTTAATTCGGACGGTATTTCTAGAACCATCAGTAGTGAAGACGGAGACATCAAGGGGCGAAACTCAAGCTCAAGCTCAACAGGCGAATGGTGTAGAGTCGAGTCTACACCAGACCCAGACAGAAGAAGTCCAAGCGTTAGAGCATCGTGATGACGATGAGATTGATGACGATGAGACTGATGTCGAATGGATAGATATAAAACCGTCACTAGAAATGCAACAGATTAATAAACTGTTTGGTATTGGTTAACTAAAGTGTCCTAACTATACCAATAACCAGTTAATGATTGCTCTCAAGGGTGAATAACCCGGATTTGTCACAAGCTCCTTTGCGTTTGATGATGAGTAATAAGTAATGGGTAATAAGTAAAATTTTTAACTCATAACTTCTTACTCCTTACTCATTACTCCTTACTTACTACTCATTACTCCTCCATTCGAGGTGTGGTGAGAAATTCGTGAATAAGACTTTTCAGGCAATGTCTATTTTCTTTTGCGATCGCACATAAATAGGAAAATGTATGAATACGCCCAACAAAGAGATAACCTCAACGATGCCAAAGATAGTAGCGTCGTTTGATTTAGGTGGCAGTCATAACCGAGGGATTGTTCAGATATACCCTTCGGGTGTGCCAATAGTGATAGCGATGAGTCCAGAAGTGGCAGATGTCAGCAGGGATTCAATAGCGCACTCATTTACACAGGTGCGGCTTGACTCGACTTGGGTAGGAATTGGGAATGAGTATTATGTATTAGGTGCTGTAGCTAAAGAGGCTTTTTTCGGTACACCAGCACTCAAAGAGTTGAAATTCCACTATGGTTTGCCAAAAATAGCGGGTTTGTTCTGGTTAGCTAGTTGGCAGTTGGGTTTGAATCAGCCAATGGAGGCTTTTGCACAATTGCTGCTGCCCGGAGGAGAAATTGCCGATGGCAAGGATTTAGGGAAGACATTAAGCCACAAACTCAATAAAGGAGTTAAAACGCCTAATGGTCAGTTGAAAGTGAAACTACTCAATTTTTCAACTTCTCCAGAGGGAAGCGGGATTATGTCGTACCGTCGTCGTGCTTTAGGTAGTGAGTTTGATAAAAAAAGTATTGGCTTGCTGATGCTGGGTTATCGTAATGCCAGTTTTTTACTATCATCCAAAGGGAACTTAGCTAAATTTGAAACTACAGATTTAGGGATGAGTTGGTTGGTACACCAATTTGTGGAGCGTACTGCTGTTGGGTTATCAAAGGATGATTTCCGATTAGCGCACTTACTGGTGCAAGCGCAAAATGGCAACCAAAATGCACTGCGTTCAATCTCACGTAAAGCTACCCCAACTGGTGTAGAGTCTGATTTAAAGTTATTTAACTCGGTCTTACCGCCTTTAGTTGATGATTACTGTCGAGCAATAATTAGATGGGTGAAAAATCTGGCTGTTTTGGATGAAGTGTTAATCTGCGGGGGAACTGCGGATTTGATTCGCGCCCCGTTAACCCAATATTTTGAAAGCGTTGGCATCCCCATTGTTTGGAATGGTGGAGTGCAAATTCCCAAAGGGCTTGATACTCAAGGGTTAGAAAATAGAATTGCTGATGTGTGGACAGCACATATTAACTATATCAAAATGCTCGATGAACATCTTGGCTATGAGCGCAAACAGAAATTATTCCCAGATAATTATCAAGCGCCACCCAATATGAATTGGACTCCAGCTAAAGACCTGTTCTCTATCAATGGGTTTTTCCCCCAACCCCAAACATCTAAGAGAAATCACAATAGCTCAAATTAAGCAATCTTGATGTTAGACAGAGATTCTGTCTAACATCGCCAAACCCTCTACCTGCAATAGTTTCAGAATATGCCCAAAACTTTGACTTTAAAAATAGACCAGTACATCAATGCGAGTCCTAACTGCATTATCGCTACTGCCCATGTAGATAGTTTTCCAGACCTCCCACTAGAGCCAAACATTAGAGAGCCGAACCGCAAAAGCTCAACCTACAGACAAATATTCGATTCGCTCTCCACTGAACCTGAAAAATTCTTTCAAAGAAATAACGGGATTGTGCTGTGTGTTAACAAGGTTAAACCAATAAGCAGGACTGAGCTAGAACTAGAAATACTTCTCTCAAACGAAGGCGGCAACGACGGCATTATCAACGGTGGGCATACGGTATTAGCATTTGAACAAGCTAGAGCAAATAAGTACGACCTCTCTCTAGCTAGGGTTAAAGTTACTATTCACATTGGGTTAAATGAGGATGAAGCGAAAGACATCGCCTTAGCATCCAACACATCAGCCCCAGTAGATGCACGTTCTAAAGTTAACGCCAGAGGTGACTACAAATTCATCAAACAGTTTTTAGCAAAATTAGAGATGGAGTCAGAAACGAAATTCCGCATTGCTTACTATCAACATCAAAGTGGTGCGCCGAAAAATCCACAGTGCAATGTCAACCATTTGATTAAGTTGATGAACTGCTTGGACAGGAATAAGTACAACCCGAATAAATCTAAAGGTAAACATCCACCTGTCAGCAATAATCCCTCTTTAAGTGATGCGGAGAGAGAAAGGTTGTCGAAATTGTTGCCGCTACTGTCCAAGGCCATGTGGATTGAGGAAAGGCTGTTTAAGACTATTGAGGAACACATCACCAACCCACGAAAGAAAGGAGTGATTGACCTAGCTTCAATTGATGCGCGAAAGAATACCCTTTTGCCCGACAGCCGTTACTCATTTGGGTTTAGTGCGCCAGCAGATATTGCTATGCCCATTGTTGCTGCTTATCGCGTGTTCCTGGACGAGAACTATAACTGGTTAATTCCTTTTGATGATTTCGCGGAGGACTTTTTACAGCATTTATGGGCAAACTACTACCGCAAGTATTTGGTATCAGAGAAGTTAGCTGGCAATACAGTTGGCAGCAAAATCTGTCGAAACCCAATCATTTGGGATAATCTCTACGTTTCGGCTCAAAACTATCTTAATCAACAATTGCTCAAGATGGTTGGGTCAAACAATAACAAGCGTGAACAACTGAAGAAGAATTCAGAAGTCAGAATTCAGGAGTCAGAATTAATGAGTGGGGGATTCAGACCCACCGCTTGATTATTGCACCACTGAATCTCCGATTTAGTGGGGGGTCTTAAACGCCGTTTATTTATCCGCCACTCGCTTAACCTTCTTCTGAATTCTGGCTCCTGGCTCCTGACTCCTGTTCATTAACATTGGCAAATTAATATGTCAGAAACGACACAATTACAAGTACAAGAATTAGCCTGCTTCGCCCAAGAGCAAGACTTCAATCAGCAATATCGTCAGTATTTTGGCGATGTCTGGGAAGAAGTTGGAGTTAGAGATATCTCCAAAATGACCATCCAAGATGCCGAGCAAACCTTGAAGGTACTAGCTGATAGTGAAGCATCTCCCCAATTCATCAAATCTCTACTAGCACAAGCAGCAATTGATGGTGCTACACCGCAGGTTTTGGAGTATTTCTTGAGTAGTGACATTGACTCAGATGGGCGGACTCTGGCGACTGTTTTATTTCAGGATCAAACGAACCCGTTGGAGGCGGATACACCTCTATCACCATCGAAAGCACAGGTTCTATCCCCATCTCTACAACCAGATTTGGAATGGTAAATATAGCATAAACTCGCTAACTTTACTAGTTACTCTAGTACCGATTTTTTCAGTACTAACGTAGCTAGTTCTTTTTAGAGGGCATATTTAAAATTCTTAAGTTAGGTATGAGTTCCATTTTTCAAAAAGCACACTAGTAGTCTGCCAACCCAAAAATGCGCTTTTTCAGACTGGGGACTGGTTTTGGGATTTAAACCTTTTCCCCCTGCCCCAAATCCTTGACTTCGTGGGGGCCCCAGCTTCCCCCTTCCCCCGCTTTCGTCACGAAAGCGAACTACTAGGGTGTAGTTGAATTATCGATTACACCTGTTCCCTCAGCTAACTCAACAACTAAAGAAGGCCATACTATGACTATATTAGGTATTAATAGACCTTTAGATACAACCCAGGCAAAACTGTGGGACGAGCGCGATTTGTCTACAAGCGATCGCCGCCGAGAGCATTTAGAAATTCTCCTGTGTCAAAAAGTCCAAAAAGGAGAAGACCCTACCTTGTGCGAACAAGTTTTGAATTATCTGTACTTCTCCATATATCAACAGAATCTCAATCGCATTACTGTCCAAAAGGAGAAAGAAAAGTCGGTCTTTGCATCCGTACAGCAAGTGATTATTACGTCTTTTGCTATTTTAGGGATGTTTGCGTTCCTTGCCGCCGCTTCCAACAAGTCAGTTTTGCGCTCGTCTGGGGTAATCCCTCCAACTATAGAACGGCAAGCCAATTAAGCAAACAGTTCGCTTTTTCGCCCGCCCAGCAGACAACGGAAGACCAACTGAAAGTATATGTGGGCTGAAGTAGTCAGAGAACACTCGGCATTCAATTCACTGCACATATTAATCATTACACCCTTTGCCATTTTAGGAATGATTGCCTTTTTTAACGGGGCGTTTCGCTCTGCCAAACCATCGGCTGCTGCTAACCTGCCTGCTGTTCAAGCTGATTAAAAGGATGTCACTAAAAAGCTGAAAGCGCTGTTTTATAATGCTTTCAGCTTATATTACCACTCGCTCTGCTTAGGGTGAGCTTAATATGCTGTGTCCTTGTCGAAAGGTAGACTGTCAACATCCTCAAAGTTACGCAGGTCTTGCTCCATCTGCTGCCGACGTTGAACGTATGTTCTGCTAGCGCCAATCCTTTCTTGCATTTCCTGTTGACCGAAATTGATGCCCATTTCAGCGTGTTTGGCTGATACTCGATTGTAGTTATCGACATCAATTTTCTTACGCCGTTCCATTTCCTCTAACCATCCAAGGCTTGTACCTTTTTTAAGCTCAGATTCAAAGTATTCCTGTTTAAGAGAACCGTCAGGGTTAAACTGTGTTTTCTCTGTTGGGGTGAAAAAGTCGTATGCCGTGTAGACAGGCCAAGGTTCTGGGTCGGTTTCGTCCAAGTGCTTCCACTCGTCATATTCTTCTTTCAATCTACGAGCATAGTCATCGACTGCTGCTGGGTTTGAGCCGGTAGATATTTTTTGTTGCCTTACTTCATCTTTTAATGTTCCATCTGAATTGAATTCTTTACGGTTCATATTTATCCAGCGTTTTATTCTTGACATGATTAATCCCTCACAAGATTGGTAAACATTTAACTAACTCAAAGTCTTATGACTCTTCAATTTAAACACTTTGACACGAGAATAAACCAATGGATTCATGATGACGGAGACAAGAATAATCCTGATTCAATTTTAACTGAAAACATAGATAATACCCTATTGGAATCATATTTTCCAGGCAAAGAGTTTTCTTTCGGACATATCGATGAATATAGTAAACCAGAGGATTTACAAAATCATCCAGAAGGACATATTCTTTTATTATCTTCTAAAACCAGACTTCTTTATGGCTCTCCAGAATGTTTAGAAGTAATTGATAAATTATGTCCCGATAGAAAAGATAGAGGTGCTTATGGGTCAATTTTTCTAGGTGGTTGTAAAAATTCCATTAATGAAAAATTAAATATTTTAATTGTGAATGATCTTACAGGAGAGAATGGAGGATTTATTAAAGATGAGGATGCTTTCAAATTAGTGGGCGATTGTTATGGACAGATATCAACTCAACTTTATGACCGTTTGACCCAAACAGAGCAACAACAAAATAAAGATTATCATGTTATTCAGCATCGCTTTGGTTGGACAGAAACTGATGGAGAAGATAACCAATATCGTTTTGGCAAAGGGACTTTACGACCATATAAGTTAGATAAAATAGAATATTTAGACACCAAGATTAAATCCAAAATTGACTTAATCATTCCCATATCCAGTTTTAAAGGTACAGACAAGGATAACCCTAATGGTGTTAGTAAACCCCAAATTAAACCAGGATTATATCAGCAAAAAATCTGGTTAGGTGAAAAATTGCAGTCAGAGCGAGGTCAGACAGCCATATCACAACTGTTGGCATCATTTCCTCAAGGGATCAAAGATTTCGCTGAGGAGCTAGAGGCACAGGCTCAAAAGCTAGCCGAAAATCAGGATGACCCAAGGATTGTTGCACAACTTTACTGTGAAAAATACGAAAAGCGTAAGGCTTTGACTGAATCACAGAAAGCATCTTTATCAAAGCAAATTACTGAGCAAGCTGGTGATGGCTCATTAGCTAAACAATTAGAACTAGTGACATCGAATGATGCTGATGGAGAATATGAGATAATCGATGAAAATAATGAATCACCGAAAGATGATTTGTTGATGTATAAGCTCATAAAGGCTGATTTAGTTGGGGGACATAATCAGCTTTTAGAAACTGAAAAAATTAAACAAGAACTGAGTAGGTTTGTCCAAAGCGAGTGGAGAGATATAGCATTTGGGAGAACTTTAATATTTGACCGAGGAATGATTATCCCATCTAAAGAACTGAAAAATGGTGAAATCTGTGTTCCTTGGATGGATGATGGTGAAAAGGTTCTTAATTTTCGTTCTCCATTCCTCAACTCTAATGGTTTATGTGTATCCACTAATAAACTTGTTGATGATAGATTAGCCCCAGATGGGGTAAATCTTAAAGGCATTATAGTAGTCAATGATGAAGATCATAAACGCATTTTCGCAAGGCTTAAAGCCAATGAAGTTGCGCCAATTGAAACCGAATCAGAACGGCAAGCGCGAGATTTTGACGGTGACTGTATTGGTGTGGCGCTGGCTAGTAAATACCCTAACTTCACGGCCGAAGCCGAGTACAGAAACCAACCCCAGAATGCTTATATTCCGACAGTCAAACTTAAAAAACAATCATTTTATTTGGAAAATGGAACCCAGCCGCCATTTGAAGAAATAGCTATCCACATGAGTGATAGCATCAGCGTGGGCATAATCAACAATCAAGTGACAGCACTGGAGGCATTAGAATCGGAAATTGAGGTACTTAAAACTTATGGTACCTTAGAACAGCAATCAACTTATTTAGACCAAGTATCTAAGCGCTATCAAAGTTTATTTGAACAGGAACATGGCGAGAAGCCCAAATCAATTAGAGCAGAGTACAAACCTTTCATGCAATCTGTTGTAGCTCTAGCAGAGAATCCTAACAGAACGCCAGAAATTATTCAGCAGGCGATGGATGTTAACCGCCTGATGTACCGGGAAATGATTGGTGAGGGATGTTATCAAAACCAAATAGCGGTTGATTTATTCAAAAGTGCTAAAAAACCGGAGATGGATAAAATCCGGGAAAACAGCCGCTACTTGTATCGTGATGTTAATTATATTAAAGATAAGAAATCTTCGTCAGTTTATTTAAACACGGGGATAACACCAAAGGGCTACTCACCAGTAGAATTATTGATTAGCCAAACTAATAAATATTTCCAAGAATCACAGTTAGAATCGCGTCCCATAGTCCAGTTTAAAGACTTATTCAAAGGAGTAGAATTTACACCACAGCAGAAATTTGCAGCAGTTGCCGCCAAGTACGAGTTCGATCTGAAATTCAACGCTGCGGTTCGGATGTCCCAACTGCGTGAAACTGAGAAAGGGCCATCCGCAATTGTGCAAACTCCACAGTCTTGCAAACTGGAAATTACCAATCTAACCCGTTATGGGCATCCCTTAATCTGGAAAGCTCAGACGCTGAACATTCGCTTAGATGAAATTCCAGAGAAATTGAGAAGTTTTGAACGCCCTCACCGATTATTAGTAGTTGCACAGATAGATGGCGAGGTTGGGTCAGATGGAAAACCCGCTTACCGCAACCTGGGGACAGTTAGCCAACAATCTGTGACTGACCACAACCTCAAATCGGGGATGACCATGCAGGGAGCTAAACTCCTAGAACTAAAACCAGAACTTACTAGAAGCCAAACTAAATTACTTTTCGATAAGGCACAAGAGGCGGCTCTCGCATTTTACGCTTCTATCCCAGAGTCAGAAAAACTTGCATCCTCTGCCGCCGCTTGGAACATCTGTGCATCCCGCCAGGATGAACTTGAAGTTGCAAGAAAAGAAAACGCAAACCCCCAAGCGATCGCGAAAAAAGTCTCTAATTTTGCCTTCGCTGCTTTCCCCAATGAGATTATCTCTCGCTTAGATAAATTGCAATTTACTGAACCGAAGTTAGTCACACTGAATAATGAAGCGAATCAATTTTTGGGTCGAGACTGGAATCCCACCGAAAAACAGCCGATAGAGATTAGAGCTAGTCACCACCCACCGGGGCATGAGCGCCACGTTTCCAGGCTGTTGTTTGTACAGGATAGTGACGGCGAATATAAGGAATTCGCCATGCTCGAAACCAGAACTGCACAGCTTCCCATTGGAACGAAAGCGCTCTCTTGTATGGTTGGGGTAGAACCAGCCACAGCATCAGCAACTATTGGACTGCCAGGAAACGAGCCGGTTGAAATTACTATCCGTGAACTCAAGAACTTCTCTTATGCAGGACTTGTTTTTAACGACGAACCCGTAAACTTAGAATTTGGCACTGTGCCGGTGACTGACAAAACAGTAAAAATCAAAATTGATGCTTTGACTCTGGGCGAGTTAGACAACGATTCTCTTCAACAGTTAAAACAAGTTGATTACCTAAAAAATGGTAATCCCCTCAAATTAAAACTTACCTCTATCTCCGAAACTGGAGATCAAGCTTTTGTGCTGGGTGAGTCTCCTAATGGGAATCTCCTCAAAATTAATAAAATTAACTTTTATGATTTTTCTGGTCAGACATTCAATGATCAAGATTACCGAAAACTGAGTATCGAAACCTCAGCTTCTAAAACTAGAGATGCAGTATTTCTCAATGGTGAACCCTTGGGAGTGCTGCACTTCAAAAAAGACAAAGACGCGCTCAGACAACTTGGGCTACTCAAAACCGGACAACTTACACACGCCGACGCTATTATTCAAAGTAATTTTTCTGTGATTTGCGCTCAAATTGACCCTAATACCGTTGAATATCCCCAGAAGTGGACGAAGGAATTTCAGGCTTTTGGGACTCAATCGGTTAATTCTGAACAACAAGAGATGATTGAGAGTAGTGCGAATATTCTACATCAGATTAAAGAGCGTCCTACTTTCTTATTTTCGACAGAATCAAACAAAAAACTTGGAGTCATGGGCTTGGCTGTTGACAACCAGAAAGCTGAGACTGTGACTAAATGGTTAACTGCTCAAAATGTTAAATTCTCGCTTGCCCCAACAGAAGATGTTATCAGGGAAACTAAAAAAGGTCTAGCTGTATTTAACTTGGTTGATAGCTCCATCCCTGCCAAAACTTTAGAGAGCATGTCCAAGAAATTTGGGGCTGTGATTGAATCTACTCTTGAGTATCAACAAAGGGTTAATTCCCTCGCCACACGACCGCAGTTTTTGAAACCACCGGAACAAACAGCACAATCCCCACCTAACCAATCTATAACTCCATTACTCCCCACTACTCTTTCTACACCAGACATTAGTAATCATGTGAAAACCGAACCTCTAGGTGTAGAAAAGCCCCCGACAGTTACTATTGATGACTTGAGAAATTGGTACAATGCCGCAGATAAGTTAGGGAAGTCGGAGAATTACAAAAAACGCATTGTAGAAGTGGCTTATGGGTTTAAAGCTGGTGAGCAATTATCAGCCGAAGCGTTGACAGTAATGAATAAAGATAAATTTGAGCTTGATTCTATCAGTCGGTTGACTCAAATTGCTCAAAGGATTGGCATGTTCTGGGGTAAGTCTGATGAAAATGGCACTCAAGTTCAAGGAAAGATTTATGACTTGGCTTTCAATACCCAGCAGAGGGATTTAACTATTTCGCAGAAAAATGGAGAGGTAATTTTAAACTTGCAATCTGGTCAGGTGCAGACTAATAAACTAACTCCACAGATATTGCAAACTTTTGAGGATGCTAATAGCCAGATAGATAAAATTTTAGCGGAAAATAAAAGCCAAGAATTAGAAATACAAGGATAAATTAACTGACTCAGCTAAATATCCGAGTCGATGAATATTTAAGGAATTAGAAAAATCACTCTTTGATTTAGAAAAAGCATTATAGCAGCATTACGTTCGATGCGAAAATCACTGTTTAGCTGACAAAACTCGTAAAACTGATCTTCGGTTAGTGCGTAGGCGTAGCCCGTCGTAGACATCGCAGGTTGCAATTGCAAAACCACTGGTATAATCTCTGTGGCTACAGGTAAATTGGTGGTCATAATCGCTTTGTGGCTACTTTACCTGCTTTAACTATAATCTTTTCACAATCTACGGTGGAATGAGGGTTAACTCATGAAGATTGGAATTATTGGCAGTGGAAACATGGGGCGCTCTCTAGGTATACTCTGGGCAGAGCAGGGGCATGAAGTTTTTTTTGGCTCTCGTGATGCCGAAAAAGGAAAAGCAACAGCAGAGTTCGCCGGACGCGGAACGCAAGGTGGAACAAATGATCAGGCGGCGGCGTTTGCTGATGTAATTTTGTGGACAGTACGCAACATTATGGCAAAACAGTTACTTTCTCATCCTGAAGTTCTGGTTAATATGGGAAATTCCGCAGATTTACCGTCTATTTACGCAGATAAGCCGATTGAATTAGCACCTGCTAAAATTATCACCTCGTTCCCGGTCAATACTTTTTTGGAAAATCTAGCGATACCTGCGGCGGGCTACGCCTACGCATCAGATGGCACAATTTTTGTAAGTAATCATGAGGTCGGCGAGATTGTTAGCATTACCCCAGATGGCAATCAGCAAATTCATGCCACTGTTGAAGGCAAAGTAAGTGGTCTTGCTTTCACTACCAACGGCGATCTGGTGGCAACAGGCTGGAATGGTGATTCTATACCCGTCGTTTCTCTAGTTAAAAGTGATGGCACGGTGGAAACGTTGCTGACACTGCCAGACGCAATATTTCTCAATGGCATCACTCCACTTTCTGGCACTCAGTATTTGACAGCAGATTCCTATCGTGGTGCAATCTGGCTGATTGATGTTGCTCAACCCAGTGGATCAATTTGGCTAGAACATCCAATGCTTGCTCGTAGCAATTCGGAGAGCGTGTTTCCTGCTGCTAATGGCTTGAAGCGTTTTGGTGATTTCCTCTACGTTTCAAATACGGAAAAAATGTTGCTGTTGCGGATTCCTATTGATAGTACTAATAAACCAGGTGAGCCGGAAATTTTTGTTGAGCAGACCAATATTGATGACTTTGCCTTTGATGTAGAAGGCAACCTTTATGGAGCAACGCACATTTACAACAGTGTGATACGAATTGCGCCCGATCGCACTACTACTATCATTGCTCAAGCCGAGTCAGGTGTAATTGGTAGCACAGCAGTGGCTTTTGGTCAAAGTGAGGGCGAACGCACTGCAATTTATGTTGTAACTAATGGTGGAATGTTTTTACCCCCACCCACAGGGGTTGTTCCTGCTAATGTTGTTCGACTTGAAGTTGGAAAAACTGGGTATTCCTTAACTTGAGAATGACTCAACCATGCTACGGTTACAAAAACTTATAACTATTAACTTGATGGTGACATAACTAATGGAGATGGAACAGGACGAGCAATTTGTAACCGTGGTCATTACACAACTTGTCAAACCAGGATGCGAAAGCGCTTACGAAGCTTGGTTGAAAGATATTACCAGAGTTGCTAGAACCTATATAGGTCATCTGGGAACAAATGTAATTCGTCCCCAACTTGGAGTGCGAAATGAATATGTGATCATCTTCCGGTTTGACGGTTATGAAAATTTAAAGGTGTGGATGACATCGCGCGAGCGCGAATATTGGCTGAATCAAGGTAAGCATTTGGTTGAATCCGATGCTTATGTTCAACAAATCTGTGGATTAGAAGCTTGGTTTTCTCTTCCTGGTCAACCACTGAAAACTCCACCGCGCTACAAAATAGCATTGCTAACTTGGGGAGCCGTATATGTGTTAATTAATTTGTTGAGTACGTTTATAGTTCCCCTACTTCGTGGTTTACCACCCTTGATTATTTCGTTGATTGTTACGATTACTATGGTTTTGCTGTTGACATATATTGTTATGCCTAGAGTTAGCCGTTTGTTTAGCTTTTGGCTATATCCTAAACCACGAAAAGTTTAGCACGTTCAATGCGAAAATCACGGTTTAGTTGACAAAATTCATAAAACTGGTCGTCGGTTAGTGCGATGTCTTCTCTTCGAGACGCTACGCGAACGACAACCCACTTTGCGTCTACGCAGGTTGGAATTGCAAGACCATTGGTATAATTTCTGTGGCTACAGGTAAGTTAATGGTCATAATTAATATTTTGCGGCTTCATCTGTCTTTAGGATATATCTTGCCAAAATTTTAGGGGTAGTTATGTAACTACCCCTTTATTGCCTCAGTATTAATGGGTGTGTCAGCTAAAAGTTGTGCAGGTAATCCAGCCTTGATAAAAACAAAATAGCAAGTCCCCTATAAAGTAAAGCGTGTCCAGGTAACTTTTATCTAGTTTTTGCGATTCTGCAAATATGCGCTCTCGGTAATTATCTTTGAGGCGAACTTTTCCCGGTGCTAAGTCTTTTTTATCTGCCATTGTTATAACTTCACTTAAGAGATGTGCCCGTTAGATTTTTGCTGCTAATGGTTTTCGCCATTTCTAGAAGCCCAGAGACATTAGCTTCTACCGGATTGTCCAGGATTTTGAAGCCGTTTTTCTCCAACAGCTTCTTAAATCCTGGTAAGAGACAGCCTCCACCAATCGCCCAGATTTCATCCCCTTGGTGCTTGGCATCAAGTGTGAGATTCACCACTTTCTTCAAGTATTTTTCATACCAATCTTTTAAAGAAGCACTGTATATATCTTTGATATCGATGTCACGGCTGTATCGGGTATGCCCCATTTCCAAACAAAATCGGATAATGGAAGGATCTCCGATTTTTCCGCCATTTAAATGTTTCATCTTTTGGGAGATATCATCGATGAGAACTTCTACACCTATAGGGTAAGCAGTGTGAACTTCTCGCTGACCCCGGTTGTAACGAGAATACAAAGTCGTACCATTGCCAAAGTCTAAAATGGTTAATTTTTTCGGTAGTGGATGCCCAAACAATGCACCCATCCCTTCTAGTACAACTTTCAGCACTTCTACTTTTACTTCTGATTGTTTGCCAGCAAGTATTGGCTGATATTCTCCATTGAGTACTTTTTGCAATTCTGAAGCTAGACCGACATCATGTAAGCTGACGACTAATTTTAAGTGCCAAGCCTTACGGTGTGGGAGATGTGCCAATGCACCCAATAAAGTCAGCAACGCGTTGTTGACTTTATTTTCATTATTGTCTGTGTTGCGGTCAAAATAATTTCCTGTCCGGTAAGCAGACTCTCCAACAGTGTAAGCAGTGCCGTTAAAAACTACACGCCCTGGAACATCTTCCATCTCGGCATTGGTTATATAGCTGGGGACACGAACTACTTCAAAGCCTTCGACTAAAAGTTTGAGACTTCCGTAACCGTTATCGAAACCCGCAGGAAAAATTTTTTGTAAGGTGTGAATGTTTGACATCTGCTCCAAGTAATACACTTTAATTTGTGAAAATGATCTGTTCAGATAATTTTGGGGAGCAGGGGAGAGAAGAATAAAATAGCTACTCCTTTTTGATCCAGAACCAAGAGTTTATCATAACCCCTTGGGGGCTAAATGGGGTATAAAATGCTAATCAGTCAAATATACCCCATTTAACACCTATATATGCCCTATACAGGGGTCAAAATGTTATCAAAGTCCTGAGATAATATTGGGGTATATATAGCCCCCATGTAGCCCCCAGCAGGAATTTTTGAAATCTTTTTTATCAACGCAGCAGAAATTAAATTAGATCATCGTTGACTCTTTGATTTATACTTTAGTGTCAATTTTTTGTTGAAAAGCAATTCAGTCTTGATAATTAACTTCTTGTTGACTACGTAACGAGTGGGTTACTACTTGCTTACAGGTTCAGCTTTTTCTACTGAATTATCATTCACACCCAAAGTCAATTCCAAAGGAGTTCTTTGGGGGTAGGCTTTTACCACTTGTCGATAAACTTCATAGTTAGTAGGTAGCGTGTTCTGAGTATTACCCACTCCATAGGTCAGTTTGTACTTTACATCTTTCACTAATTCAGGTTTACCTAACTCTTCTTGAGGTCTTTTGCGTTGTTCAACTTCATCAACACTTGGTCGAGGCGGTAAAGTAGGCCACCATAGCCCTTTGTCATCTGGGCCAACAACTGCTCCTGTCGGTTTCAATCCATTCCTATTCAACACTGAAGTGTTAGCAAAGGTTTCAATGCGTGGCTGTGGTTGACTAGTTAGGTTATTCGCATACTTAACTTGCCAGGAGTAACTGGTGAGTGCTGTAGCTTCATACTGTTCAGCAGTAGTAGTGCTGCAACTAGTTAGTGTCAGTGCCGTTAGTGCAGTTATTATTGAGGGTAAAAATCTCATTTGCATTATCAATCGTAAATATCTTTCACCAATCACTCTTGAAGAGGGAGTGTGCCATCATTCCTGCCAAGGTGAAGGAATCGGTGTTGTTGAAAGTACTTCTCCTGTTTTTAATCTGATACCAGTCTGCTCACAGTTGGGGTATTGGACTTTCACTTTAATCAGTGAAGGATGTTCTTTATATTCTCCCATTACTAGCTCTTTTGTAAACTCGCACTTTTATTCCCTGTTGGTAGTACCAAAAAAGCGTTTATCTTAGATATATTTCATCAGATATCGGCTAGAAATATTTGTTGTACTGTTGTATTTTCAAGCAAGATTACCCATGCAATTTCTCGTGTGTCAGCAGTGCAAATCATTGGCGATCTGGAAATAAAAAGTGCAATACTGGTAGCGTGCATAAGTTATCAGAATTAGATTTGGATTTTTTTAACACTGGCAGAAGTTAGTCGCCTTTTGTTGGTGTATCTGTATCTAAGACAATTGCTTATAGTTCATCTACTCTCTCTGCTGCCACCAAATACAATTCGCGTTCGCGGTATTCAAATGATAACTTGTATACTCTTGCTACAGGCAACTTCTAGGCAGTATGGAATGGAAAGTAATCTTGCAACCTCTAAGAGTTGTATTCCCCCTAATCAAGCGCTACAATCTGCCTGTATTAGAAGTACTTTTTGCGATAACTGCAATTTATTAAAGTGAGCCAAACCCGGATTATTGCACTATTTAACCAAAGTGGTGGGGTTGCCAAGACAACACTTACTCAAAATCTGGGCTACCACCTTGCACTTAAAAAACGTCGTGTTTTGCTTGTGGATATGGACCCGCAGGCATCTCTCACTACATTTATGGGACTCGAACCAGACGAATTGAGTATCAGTATTCAACAAACAATAGTTGATAACAGACCATTACCTATCTATCCTGAACCGATTCATAGTATGGCGCTTGTCCCTGCTGACATTAATCTTGCCGCTAGTGAAATGCAACTTAGTAGTGCGATCGCTAGAGAATATCGCCTAAAAAATGGACTCTTGAATGTGCAAGATGATTACGACTTCATTCTTATCGACTGTCCACCTTCTTTGGGGTTACTCAGTATCATCAGCCTCACTGCTGCTACTCATATTCTCGTTCCTATCCAATGTCAATTTAAGTCATTTAAGGGAACTGAACTTTTACTCAGTACGATCACCCAAGTCCGCAGTCATACCAACCCCAGATTGCAATTTGCTGGATTTGTTCCTACAATGTTCGATGGTCGGACTGCCCAGGAATCACGTACACTTAAAGCTGTACAAGAACAACTATCAGAGATAGCTCCTGTATACCCACCAATTCCAAAAACTATTGCCTTTGCCGATGCTTCTGAGCGCCGAGTCCCACTAGCATTATTTGATAAAAACCATACAGCCGTGGGTGTACTCAAAAAAATTGCTGATAGCATAGATAAACTTGAATTAAAACTGTGAGTAGCAAACGTAACGAACCTTACGCTGCAATCAAAAAGCCTGTCGATCTGCTGTTTGGCACTGTAACTGGGTCACAATCTGATGATCAAGCCAGCGCTACTAACACAATTGCAATTGCCAAAATTAAGCTACCTTCCTCACAGCCAAGGCGCTATTTCGATGAGCAGAAGCTTGAAGAACTATCACATTCAATCAAAGAATTGGGTATTCTCGAACCTCTGTTAGTGCGTCCGCTCTCTGAGGGAGATTATGAATTAGTAGCCGGAGAACGACGCTACAAAGCGGCATTGATGGCTCTTTTAACTGAGGTTCCTGTAGTAGTCCGCATAATGGATGATGCGACTACGTACCAAGTGCGCCTCGTTGAAAACCTGCAACGCGAAGACCTTAATCCACTAGAAGAGACTGAAGGTATCCTTGAACTATTGGCATTTCGGTTGTCAATCAGTACGTCAGAAACCGTCAAACTGCTTCAAAAAATGGAAAACGAAGCTAAAGGAAAAATTACCCGTAACGTTACGGGTAATTCTCAAACTCTACTTGTTGAGGAAATATTTACAGCGTTAGGAGGCATGAAGTGGGATTCTTTTGTCCGCAATCGCTTGCCTTTACTCAATCTCCCTCAAGATGTGCTTTCAGTATTGCGTTCGGGAAAAATTGAGTACACTAAAGCAAGGGCAATCGCTAGGGTGAAAAATGAAAAAACAAGAATTCAACTACTAGAAGACGCGATCGCCTACAATCTCTCATTGAGCGAAATTAAGCGGAAGATTTTAGAAATTCAGCAGAAGCCGGAATCAGAGTCTGGCACTCAAACAGAGTCAACATCTCTGAAAGACCGCGTTGAGGACACACTTCGCCGTTTTAAGCAGTCCAAGGTATGGGATGATCCGAAAAAAAAAGCAAAGCTAGAGAAGCTCTTGGCTCAGTTGGATGTATTGATGAAAAATGACTTAACAAACTGATAAAAATAAATTAGCTAAAACTGATAAAAAAATTTGATTTTATACCACTAATATTTCGGGGATTGACTGTGACCTTATATCAAGTAGTTGAGTAGAATGTTGCAGTATGAGTGGTAGTTGTTAAATCTCAACAATCTGCCTTATTGAGAATAGACTAAAATAGAGGTTCAGATCGAACAATCATAAATCAAAAGTTTCGAGGATATCTTATCCCGAACTCCTAATACCGGGCGTCTTGCTTAGTATCTATGTACTATAATTAGCTGACTTCCAATATTATAACAATGTGCGGCATCTGATCATAAGCAATGTCCACTCCCCCTAATCTTTCTCCTCAACAAGTAAGCGCCTTTCCTCAACACGAAACAATCACCGGAGTCGTAGAACGCCTAACTTTTTACTCTGCTGAATCGGGTTACACTGTGGCAAGGCTGACCCGTCCCCGTAGCACCGAACTGACAACAATTGTCGGCAGCTTTGCTAATATTCAGCCAGGTCAAACTCTACAGCTAACTGGTTTCTGGCGTGATCATCCACAATTTGGGCCACAGTTCCAGGTAGTTAATTATAAAGAAACCAAACCAGCTACTCTCACCGGAATTGAGAAATATTTGGGCAGTGGTTTAATCAAAGGCGTGGGCCCAGTCACAGCCAAGCGTATCGTCGCTCACTTCGGTTTAGAAACGCTCGACATTATCGAAAACCAGATTGAACGACTGATAGAAGTCCAGGGTATTGCCAAAAAGCGGATCACTCTCATCAAAAACGCTTGGTCAACTCAAAAAGCGATCAAAGAAGTGATGGTGTTTCTCCAAGGGCATGGTGTTTCTACCACTTATGCTGTGAAGATTTACAAGCAATATAAGGATGAGGCGATCGCTACAGTAACCCATAACCCTTACCAGTTGGCAGCCGACATTTACGGTATTGGTTTTCTAACTGCTGACAAGATTGCGAGAAATATAGGAATTGCACCGGACTCAGAATTTCGTTACCGTGCGGGGATTATCCACTGTTTAAGTGAAGCTGCCGAAGATGGTCACTGTTACCTGCCACAAAGCGAACTGATTGAGTCGGTAATCAAACTGCTGACAACCGAATCTCATCAGCCCACAGAAGAAGCGGTTGCGATCATTATTAAAGATATGGCTCTCGCAGAGGACCTGATTAGAGAGCGGGATGAAGAAAAAAGGCTACTTTGCTACAAACCGACTTACTTTCATACGGAACAGAATTTAGCTCAACTGATACGCCAACGCTTGGAAAAACCTGTTGGCACTGACATTGAACGCGTGCGTGATTGGATTGACCGCTTTACAGCTAGCCGTAAAATTCAGCTTTCAGAACAGCAACGCCAAGCTGTAGAAACAGCAGCCTATTCCAAAATCATGATCCTCACTGGTGGTCCTGGCGTTGGAAAGACCTTTACAACTCACACGATTGTCAGCCTGTGGAAAGCAATGGGTAAATCCATAGCCCTAGCTGCACCCACTGGACGCGCTGCTCAACGTTTGGGTGAAATGACTGGGCTGGAGGCAAAGACAATTCATCGCTTGTTGGAATTTGACCCCAAGACAAGAGGATTTAAATGTGACAGTGACAATCCTTTGCCCCATACAGCAGTTATTGTTGATGAAGCATCGATGCTTGATTTGTTTCTGGCTTACTCCTTGGTTAAAGCAGTATTGGCTGGCGCTCTACTGTTGTTGGTGGGTGACATTGACCAGTTACCATCTGTGGGGCCAGGTCAAATACTTGCTGACCTGATTAATTCTGGGCGAGTTCCCGTGGTGCGGTTGACCCAGGTATTCCGCCAAGCTCAAACAAGTGCTATTATCACTGCTGCTCACCAAACTAATCGAGGAATTTATCCGACAATCGAGCCAATCTCCGACAATCCTGTATCTGACTGTATTTGGCACGGCGGCGGACATCAGCCCGAACATGGTGTACAGGCAATCTGCGAGTTGATTACCGATTTGATTCCCCGCCTAGGTTTTAATCCTTCCACTGATGTGCAAGTACTTTGTCCAATGTCGCGGGGCTTGGTAGGGACTCGCAATCTTAATACTGTGTTGCAGCAGTTGATTAATCCACCAAGCCTTGATTTGGTGGAGATTAATAGAGGTGGGATGATACTGCGAGTTGGTGATCGCGTCATTCAACAAATGAATGATTACCAGCGTGAAGTCTTCAATGGGGATTTGGGAATTATCACCGACATTGATACTGTCGAACAAGAAGTAATTGTGCAGTATGGAGAGCGTACTGTCATTTACGACTATGCTGACCTGAATGAAATTACTTTAGCCTGGAGCGTTACTATACATAAAAGCCAGGGTTCAGAATATCCGGTGGTTATTCTACCAATCTATATGCAGCATTATATGATGTTGACCCGAAACCTGTTTTACACTGGTATAACTCGTGCCAAGAAGTTAGCAATCATTATTGGAGCGAAAAAAGCGATATCTCTAGCGGTACGCTCTACTGATGACCAACAGCGGTACACAAGGTTAAAGCAGAGGTTACTTCACCCAGGACTATAACTGCTGACTCCTGATTTCTAAATTCTTCTTTAATGAGCTATTTGATTTATACTTTTAAATTCCTTGGTTTAAAAAAGCATTGAGTTTTTATGTCCAGCCTGAGTTCCGACATGGTTCGCATCTATTTACAAGAAATTGGTCAGTATTCTTTATTGAAGCCAGAGGAAGAAATCGCTTATGCAAGACTTGTACAAGAAATGATTGCCATTGAGCAATCTAAAAATGAACTCACTCAACAGTTAGACCGTGAACCAACAATGACAGAATTAGCCAATGCTGTCGAAAAAACTGAAACACAAATCCGAGCAGCGCTACACCTTGGTCAAAAAGCTAAACAGAAAATGGTGACAGCTAACTTGCGACTGGTAGTATCTGTTGCCAAAAAATACCAGAACCGGAATTTGGAATTTTTAGATTTGATCCAAGAAGGAGCGATCGGTTTACAAAGGGGTATAGAAAAGTTTGATCCCAACCGAGGTTATAAATTATCAACCTACGCCTACTGGTGGATTAGCCAAGCAATAACCAGAGCAATTGCAGAACAATCCCGCACTATTAGATTGCCTGTTCATCTAACTGAAATACTTAATAAAATTAAGAAGGTGCAGCGAGAAAGCTTTCTGAAACTCGGTCGTCATGCTACTGCTGAAGAAGTGGCTGCATCATTAAACATTAGCCCAGATAAGCTTCGAGAATATCTTACCGCTTCTCGCACAGCCATCTCTTTAAATAAAAAAGTCGGAGATGAGCAAGAAACAGAATTGGGCGAAATTTTAACAGACGTTGGTGTTTCACCAGAAAAACTCCTCACCCAAGAACTTCTATCGCAAGATGTAGCTAAATTCTTAGAACCATTGACACCTATACAGCGTCAAGTGTTGACTTTAAGCTTTGGGCTAGAGAATGATCAGCATTTCAATCTAGCTCAGATTGGCCAACAGCTAAACCTTAGCCGAGAACGGATTCGTCAAATCCAGGTCAAAGCTATAAGTATTCTCCGCCATCGACAAAACGACATGCAAGAGTATTTATTTGATTAAGTAGAATTACTTTCGTCAGATGATGCACTGATCTTGTATAACTAAGACGAAAAACTATATTAAAGAAGTAAGTCCACAACAGTAATCAGTCAATGCCCAGCAAAACTATTGAAGTCCGAGAGTACACCGTCAGAGCGCACAAGCGGGAAATTCATACTCGCATTTTCAACTTCGTATGTAAGCAGTGTGAGCAACCCACATAAAGAGAAACTTTTGGAGTTAGACCTCTATATTGCGAGAAATGCCGTCCGCCTCAACCTCCCAAGCAATCGAAAGTAGTCCCTATAGGCAAGAGGAAACCCAGAGCGATGAACTATAAGAGTGGCAAAGGGATTGGGGGGTGATTTTTGCCTGATGGTTTTGAGGGAGCGCACGAAAGTGAGTGAAGCAGTGCGCTCATTCGCCCAACCGAACTCAAACTGGTAAAAAGCAACTCTAATGTTTAGGAGTCATTCAGGAGGTGCAAACTGTTTTTTGCAGGGGGGCAGGGGTAGTCAAGAGAAAATTTTATGTCTTATGTTTGCTCAGTTCGTCAAATAATTACTTCAATTTATGGTTTTGAGAATTAAGAGTATTTGATTTTATTAGTCCGTCGCAATATGTTGAAGATGTATCTACGGTTTTCGCATTCAAAGCAAATTTTCACCAAGAAATGATGCTTTCACAAAAGAAGAAACTTATGAAACCTGGGAAAATTATTTTAATCGTCTTGCTGTTTGTGATCACTATAGGAGTAGCTCAACCTTCATGGGCAGATAGAATTTCTGAAGATAGCCCTGACTATCCAAAAGTTGTTCAAACACTTAATAGTCTGATTCAAGTTAGGAAAAACCCAGAACAAATGGGATATACCACAGAAGAGCTACAGCAGAAAATCGCTGCTTTAGAATTGCAAAAACAGACTATGGAGACTTCAGAAGATTGGGCTAGATGTCGCAATGAAACGGGGAAACCATTAGCTATCTATGCTCGGAAACCTGAAAACTCAACTCTAAACTCTCTTTACTACCTCGGTGATGGGGAAACTACAGATGAAGACTGGGATTGTGACGCAATTTACCTGCCAAATGATGCGAAAGTTGCTGGGCTAAAACTGCCAATCGGAGAGCCAGCAATTCTAAAAATTATAGATGGGACTCAATTAGTTGCTAAAACTAATCCTAACACCCAAGAACTTGAGTTCATTGCTCCAACTGCACTGATTGAAGTACTCAAAGCCCAGCAACTAAACTGGCAAATTCCTAATTTAACTTCATCTGATATTGATGTACAAAGTCCTAATGCTCCAAGCGATTGAGAGCCAGAAATCTGAATTGATAGCCAGACAAAACAGTAGCAATTAAAACATTGACGACTTCGGCGACAAGACTATTAGTCCGCCGATTTTTTTTCGGTTAAAGAAGAATGCTATATCTTTATCTTGCCATCAGCGACTTACTCAACACGCATTTCTCACAAGCTCCTTTGCGTTTGATGATGAGTAATAGTAAATACTCAGTAATAAGTGAAGACTTTACTCACTACTCACTACTCACTATTCCTTACTCCTCCATTCGAGGTATGGTGAGAAATCCGGGTTAAGCAGCTGCTTTGGTTTGTTTGTATTTAATTTAAGTTTTGGAGCGATTTTATGCAGCACCAAGAAACAATAGAAAGTTACACGATTGCAATCAAGAATTACAACACAGCGCTTAGGTTCGCTCCCAATGACTTCAAAACTCTTAAACTTTTAGGCTTTGCACTCGAAAAGCTGTCTGAGTTACAGTTTAGCCAAAATCAATCAGCCCAGGCGCTTGAAAGTTTAAAGCAAGCAGTTGCCACGTATGAAAGATTATTTTCCTTAAATCCTAACGATGCAATTGGTTTAGGATATTACGGGATGGTAGTAGAAAGATTAGCTGAACTTCTATCAAAGCAAGACTATGTGAAAGAAGCATTTTTAACTTACCAGCAATCGCTTAGTATCTATGATACTGCAATCAAACTTGCTCCGAATGACTATGGTAATTATGCGCTCAAAGCTAGTGTATTTACATCAATAGCTGATTTCCAGTTGGGTTTATTGCAATATACACAGGCTCTTGAGAGCTATCAGCAAGGGATCTCTTTTTACGATATCTCACTTCAATTAAAATACATTGGGGCTAACGAGTTCGATAAAGCTCGGATTATACAAAAATTGGCCCAGTGTTTGGATCAATTATTACGTTACGAAGAAGCATTCTCGTGCTACCAAACTATACTGGAGATATTTAACCGCCTGTTACCTGCAAATGATAAATATATTAAGTCTGTAGAACAACAGATGCAAAAACTGTCGAACCTTGAGTGAAAAGTTGCTGTACCATTGCATCACTCACAATATTATTTTTTCACTTTTGCTATGGCGAAGCCTTTCTCTTATTAATAAATGAGGCAAGTAATTGCCTCATTTGAGCTTTTAAACTTTCAGACATTTATTCTTCAGTGATCAGCCGAGGCTTAAAAAGCAAATTAGCCAGCTTTACGCGGTCTACCTGGCTTGCGCTTGCCTGAAGAATTGACATCAGCCTTTTTAGTTTTCGGTGACTTGTTGGCAGTATTGTTAGCTTTATTTGAACGAGTAGTACGTTTTGGTTGTAGTGGAATTTCTTTAACTGGAGGCAGTAATCTCAATGTAGGGAATGAGAGAATAACTGCTTCATTACTTGTGCGATGAACAACTTCATCATCTAACGCCCAAGGATCTGGCAATTTTTCAAAAGTCATCACTTGTGGTGTGATTACTTGTGATACTGATGGGATTGTAGAAGCCGCTATATTTAGATTACTAACCGAAACCACATTACTAGCATAAGCAGCCGATACAAATAGTCCATTAATGAACTGGAATATGACGAGAGTAACGAATGCCCAAAAGATGACTACGATTGTCAAAGTGAGCAGAGATTGCATATCCATGATTATTTCTCAACTAAGTATTTGTAATTTTCAATTAATTTACGCAAAGCGTCTTGGAGCCTTGTCCAAATGTGAAGCGAATTTGAACATATCCTCTCTTCAAGAGAGGACTTCACTCTAAAATTAGCGTAGCGTATTTTTTATTTAATCCAACCAAATTTTTTATTATCTTAAAACTTAGTTACAAAATAAAGCATATTTTAGTATCTACCTATTTGAAGATTAAAGTATTATATTTATAAATATATTTGACAAATATGAGTATTAGTCTAAGTCTATAATTAAGATTTGATTTATTAGCTAATTCCTGAAATCAAACATTTTACTCAAACGAAAAAAAGTATTCGTATGCCCAATCCAACTACCGACTTAGTTCGCTCCTACCTCAAAGAAATCGGACGCTACCCTCTGCTAACTCCTGAGCAAGAAATTACAAATGCTAGGCTTGTGCAGCAGATGATGGCTATTGAAGAACAGCGCTCAAGCCTTGCACTTCAACTAAATAGACAACCAACTGCAAGAGAATTAGCCGCCTCGCTTGGGCAAAGCGAAGCTGAGGTGGAGTCAGTTCTTCATCAAGGGGAACGAGCAAAGCAGAAAATGGTGACTGCTAACCTACGGCTGGTGGTGGCGATCGCTAAAAAGTACCAGAATCACAATTTAGATTTTCTCGATTTGCTCCAAGAAGGGGCACTGGGACTACAGCGTGGGGTCGAGAAATTTGACCCTAACAAAGGCTATAAACTATCAACCTATACTTATTGGTGGATTACCCAGTCAATAACACGTGCTGTAGCAGATAAGTCTCGTACTATTCGTTTACCAATTCATATCAACGAAAAGTTAAACAAAATCAGGAGAGTACAGCAGCAACTGTCTCAATCTTTGGGTCGTCCTCCGGTTGTAGCAGAAATTGCCGAATCGTTGAATCTATTGCCAAGCCAAATAAGAGATTACCTTCAGGTTTCCAAGTCTCCAGTTTCATTAGAAATGAGAGTGGGAGATGAGGGTGAAAGTGAACTAGTCGATATTTTACCGATGGATAGCATTTCTCTAGATGAGCAAATTACTCTTGAGCTTTTACACCAGGACTTGAGCGAGTTGCTGGCATTGCTTAAGCCAAGGCAACGAGAAGTATTGACTCTACGTTTTGGATTAGAAGATAATCAAGAATTAACTTTGAGTCAAGTTGCAAAACGCCTAAATCTTAGTCGAGAAACAATTCGTAAAACTGAACATCTTGCTTTAAAAATTTTGCGCTCTCATCAAAACAAGATTAAAGACTATCTTCTTAATTAAGTGTTTCATTTATATGAGCAAAATCCGCTACTCCAAAGACTGCAAACAAGTCGCCACTGCCTTTTTAGATGCCTCCAATTGCGGCACTCAGGAGTGTGGTGCGATCGCATATTCGCACTTTCCAGCGGCATCGCCTCTGCTTAATCCCCGGCCAAAAACCATCAGATTGCCCCTGTTTGAATCAAATGGTGTATGAATATATTGCTATCTAGAAACTATCCTTATAAATAGAACACCAAAGAAAGAACCGATGCCCAGCAAAACTATTGAAGTCCGAGAGTACACCGTCAGAGCGCACAAGCGGGAAATTCATACTCGCGTTTTCAACTTTGTGTGTAAGCAGTGTGAACAACCCACACAACGAGAAACCTTTGGTGTGCGACCGCTCTACTGTGAAACATGCCGTCCACCACAAGCACCCAAGCAATCGAAACTAACCCCTCTCAAGAAAAGAAAACCTAGAGCTATGACTTACAAGAGTGGCAAAGACATAGCAGGATGATTTATTGCCTGAAGATAAGAACGATGTCTTCATGGCACACCCAAAAGTGTAAACCCCTGGTATTCCTGGATAAAAAGGTGTGGGGTTGCAGGATTGGGTGTGGGTAATTAAGAAAATGTTGAACTCACGTACTGGGATTAAATTGCCTGAACCACTACACCCAACACGCTACCCCCAACGCCATGCCAGCAAGGAGGTTTCACATGAATCAAGCGTGCCATTCATTTATAGTGTTTGTTTACGAATACCCAATAGGATGCAATTATCAGCAGTGACAAGTCTGCTGACATCCCAAACCCGAAAGAGTGTTTGCTATCAGGCAACAAAGCTAAAAAGTTGTATCAGCCTTAGCTAGTAGTCTGCCAACCTAAAAATGTTAGGTGGAGGCAGGCTCTTGAGCAGGGGTGCAGAGGAGAGTTCAAATACGAAGTTCTCTCCCCTCTGCTGCTCTGCCCTTGGAGCTAACCACCTTTGCATTGTTGACTTGGCAGACTACTAGAAACCCTTAGTAAAATTAAGAAATATTATGTTTAGGTAAAGATTCTGTAAAAAATGTAACTTCATCTATCTAAAGGGGTAAATTAAAAATAGTTAAAAAAACTTTATAACCAATGCTTAAAAGTCTCAATTTCTGAATATTTTGACCTCAAAAACTATTTAGTGTTTAAGTAGCTATAATAAATGCTAATAATTTATCTTTTGATAAATTATTAGATTTTTAGAAAAACTACCCAACTTTTATATTCAATAGTAAAAATAAGATCATCTGTTTTTTTCTATTTTATAGAGTTATATAATTTCTGTGTTATAGCTTTTTAGAAAGCTCAAATATAGGGTTGAATCTATTTGGTAATTTATCAAACTTGAAAAAAATTATTGACTTGAATGTGTACGAGAATCAGTATACGCCAAATAATCCTACTAAAAAGCCGATTTTATTAAATGAAGAATACATAAGGGGGTGTAGGTATACGAGTAAAGATTCGTTGCCAGAGGTGAAAGCTTCAGATAATCCGCTAAAAATAGACTGGGAGCAGATATTTTATTCGTTAACGGAACTTAGCCCGTTTCCGATTGGAATTGTATGTTTGAAAAGCGAACAGATTCTTTTTAAAAACGGATTACTAGCGCCTTTTTTTGGAATTGATTCAAGCCAAAGATTCGACAAGATTATCCCTGAGTTTTATGCCCAGCCTGCTTTATGGACTCAATTACTTAACAAGCTTAAAAGTAGCAACCTCATCAATAGTTATGCCGTAGAAGTCAAAAAAAACAACGGTGATACTTTTAAGGCAAAAATTTCAGCTAAGGTTGTTAATTACGAAGACAAACTGGCGGCACTATTCATATTTACGAATAATACGGAGCATTTAAAAACCCAGCAGGAGAATTTATTATTAACAAATACTGTAGAACCACTCAAAGATGTCATTGACTTCACGCACAGCCAACCAAATTTGGTAGATGTTAACTCTTCTATTGTAAGCACTACAGACGACAATCTGAGCATCCACACAGCTGAAACTGTCTCCAGATTAGAAGAGCCACAAGTAGATTTACATCTGATGGAACGTGCGATTGCTGCTAGTAGTAATGGGATTATTTTGACAGATCCCAATCAACCAGATAATCCGATCATTTATGTTAATCCAGCCTTTGAGTCGATCACAGGCTACTGTGCCAGTGAAGTAATTGGACGAAACTGCCGCTTTTTGCAAGGAAACGATCCAGAACAATTAGCCCTTCAGGAATTGCGTAATGCTATTCAAGAACGAAGAGAATGTCATGTCATTTTACGGAATTACCGTAAGGATAATGTACCGTTTTGGCATGAACTATATTTAGCTCCGGTGTTTGACAATTCTGGTTATCTGACTAATTTTATTGGTATTCAAACTGATATTACTCATCATCTAGAAGCTCTTGAAGCATTACGAAAGCAAGAAGAACAGTATCGCTGCATTGTAGAAACAGCAACTGAAGGAATTTGGATACTCGATAGAGACAATCGTACTACTTTTGTCAACCAACAGATGGCAACAATGTTGGGTTACACCATTGAAGAAATGATGGGTGCAACGTTGTTTTCTTTTATGGATTCAGAAGGGCTGGAGATTGCCAATGCTTACCTTTTACGTCGTCATCAAGGGGTTCACGAAGCCCATGATTTCAAATTTCGCTGTCAGGATGGTTCAGACCTCTGGGTAATTATTTCTTGTGCCCCGTTATTGGACGACCAGGGAAATTATGCTGGAGTCTTGGGGATGGTTACTAACATCACTGACCGGAAACGAGCAGAAGCTGAATTACAAGAAAGCAAACAACGTTTGGATGGAATTTTATGTTCTCTTGAAGATGTGATTTGGTCAATTTCTGCTGATACTTTTGAAACTCTTTATCTCAACCCCTCTGCCCTGAAAGTTTATGGTTATTCTGTATCAGAATTTTTTGAGAACTCTAATCTTTGGTTTGAAGTTATTCACCCAGAAGATCAGCAACTAGTTTATGCTGCCATTCAACCATTATTCTTAACTGACAAGCAAGAACTAGAATACCGAATTGTCAGACCTGATGGGCAGGTACGCTGGCTGTTGAACCGAAGCCATTTAATTTATGACGCTTTTGGTCAGCCGATTCGTATTGATGGAATTGCAACAGATATCACTGAACGCAAACTTCTTGAAGAAAAGTTAGTTCACAATGCTTTTTATGATGCTCTGACTGGACTGCCGAATCGGATTTTATTTATAGACAAGCTAGAACAAGCCATTACAGAGATAAAAAGTAATCCAGATAATTTATTTGCTGTCCTATTCCTTGACCTAGACCGTTTCAAAGTCGTTAACGATAGCTTAGGACACTTAGTTGGCGACCAACTATTGGTAACACTTGCTCAACGTTTACAACAGTGCCTCCAGCCTGGCGATACTGTTGCTCGCTTAGGTGGAGACGAGTTTACCATTTTACTTTCCCATATTCAAACTATTGAAGATGCTACATGCATTGCAGAACATATACATCAGGCATTAAAGTCGCCCTTCAACTTGTGCGGATATGAAGTATTTATGACTGCTAGCATTGGTATTGCTTTAGGTACAAACAAATACACTCAACCTGCGGATTTACTTCGAGATGCCGATACTGCCCTTTACCGTGCTAAAGAGCAGAGTCAAGCTGGGCATATAGTATTTGATACTACTATGTATCATCGGGCAGTAACGCTGTTGCAGTTAGAAACTGACTTGCGCTGGGCAATTGAACGACAGGAGTTGTGCCTTTACTACCAGCCAATTATTTGTATGAAAACTGGAACAATTACAGGATTTGAAGCGCTCGTTCGCTGGCAACATCCAGAACGTGGACTCATTTCTCCAGCCGAATTTATTCCTATAGCAGAAGAAACTGGACTAATTATCCCAATTGGTCACTGGGTACTAACTGAGTCTTGTCAGCAATTGCGACAGTGGCAACTACAATTTCCTGCCATCAAATCTTTGACCATCAATGTTAACCTTTCTGGTAAGGGACTTGCAAGAAAAGAAAATACCAGTCATTCTAGAAGAATAGGAGGCGCGGATCTGCCCGCGTTTGCTCTGAATTTCTAGAATTGGAATCACAGGGTTCATGCTT
>NZ_JBDNJQ010000315.1:0-3189 GCF_051172895.1 Nostoc sp. CALU 1950
TTAATGGTTTACTTGCTGTCTGATTAGGTGTTTCTTCCAAAAGTGGATGCTCCCAAGATAACTCACATCCCATTTGAGAACTATGTCCCCAATGAATAAACATCCCCAATCGAGCTGTGTCAAACCAGTTATTCATCATGGTGAAATTTGGCAATAATTCTGCAAAAGAGAAGGAGAAATAGCTCCCAAGAGCATCTTAGTACATATACAGGTTTTGGTTATTATTATTTGTTGGTGGAGGTGAAAATGCGACACCGAATAGCCCGCCGCAAGCATTGCTCTCGCAAGCGGGGCTATGGGCTGGGTGCGATCGCTCCCTATCTGTAAGTCCTAGCCCAATCGAGGAAAATCGGAGGTAGACAGTAGAGAAGCGGATGCCGTCTGTAATAAGCTAGCTGATGCTGACCTCTATCCTTTGTAATGCCAACTTCAAGACTATTCGTTTTTTTTTGCGTAAAGCACGAGACTTGATCCTAAATCACCTCTTTGTTCTCACCGTCAAAACCTGTGGTGGCGTAGAATCTGGAGGATACAAAAAGTCTATCTGTACTTGTCGCTTTTCACTCGCCAATATCTTCAGTGTCACCAATGGTTCGCCCCTTTGTCCCCGACGCTGTACCAAATGCACATAGCGCGTCTTTTCCACACCATTATCATCGATGTAACGAACCCGCACCGTTCCCCGAAAGAATATTTGTTCTACACGTGGTTTTAAAAATAGCAGTCTATCTGTTCCCCCTTCATCCTTCACAGGAGTCTGTATTGACACAGTTATAGTCTGGGTTTCATTCGTAATATTTCTTAGAGGCAAAGTTAGATTGTACTCAACACCATAGTTACTGTGAGCAAAGTAGGCCGTATCAGGATAACGTTTTAACATTGCTGCACTTTGAATTTGTCCAGTGCTAAGAGTAATTAAATGTACAGTTCCCAAAGGATAGGAAAATGCCTTTCCTGGTGAGGGTATTGTTAACTCGGAAACATTGGGATTGCCCGTAATCTGTGTTTTCCATTGCGTTCCTTGAGATACACCAGCGACGCGACTAAATACCGTTGGTTCTCTAGGAGGGTCAAGAGGTGTTGGAATGGGGTCACGCTTTCCTGCTAAACTACCTGTATCCAAAAGCTCTTGCCACTCGCCTAAAGTAGGTGAAATATTACTATTTTTGACTAAATTTGCGATATAAACTGGACTACTACTTGTCAAGCGCATCATCGTACTACGACCGTTAGAAGAAGGAGCCTGTACTGGTATTGGTAAATTTGCTAAGATTTTAGTTTCTTTCGGTTCTATCACCAGCTTTTCGGGAAAAATCTCTTGCCGAACTCCCCGCAGTACATCATTCATTGTGCGATCGCCTGGCCCAGAGTAAACTGTACCTTGGGGATTTTCAACCATATCAGCTAAAGCAATAAATTGTGCTTCTTTGGTAAGGTAACTAGCTGCAAGTAATACTTGCACTATCACAGGTTCATTTCCCGGATTATGTACAATTATCCCTTGGTATACAGTGCGGCTTTGGGCTGGTGTTTCTGCCCTGACGATATGATGAGCAAATATGTCAAATCTGCCTTCAAAGGGATAATTTAAATGTGCTTCATGTACTTGTTTCCCATCTGGGGGAAAAGTTGATAGTAAAATTCCTTCAGTTGTCACCAGTTCAGGACTATTACTGTTGAAGGTGGGAATAATATCAAGTTTTCCTGGTAAAGGACGTATTTCTTGGCTGTCTACTTCGACTCCAGCAATATATTGTGGGGGAACCGTGTAAATATTTAGCGCCCGACACATTAAAGCCGCAACTTCCCCTCTAGTCGCGCTTTGTAGTGGTTTTAACTGTTTGACATTGGGATAATTGACAACAATACTATTAATCGTGGCTGATGCGATCGCATTTTGGGCATAGTTAGGTATTTGCCCCGCATCGTTAAAATATTGTTGTAATGTCTGCATTGGGCTAGGTAAAGGGCTGTAATTTTTCCCCCCAGCTACAACACCAATGATTTGGGCACGAGGAATTGGTTGGTTTGGCTGGAAAATACCACCCGGATAACCAGAAAAAAATCCTTTTTGGTAAGCGGTAGAAATTGCTTTATTTGCCCAATAATCAGCAGGTACATCTTTAAAAGACGCAGATGTACGTTTCACTGGTGAATCAGGAAAAGCATTTAGCATTAACACTGCTGCTTGGGCGCGTGTCACTGTTGTTTCTGGGCGAAAACTACCATCAGGGTAGCCTGTAATTAGTTTACGCTCTTTTAGTTGTTGGATACAATGTTTTGCCCAATAGCTTTGGGTGTCAGAAAAGGCTAGGGCGTTGGGGTTTGATAGAGTTAAGACAAAAATGGCTACTGAAGTTTTTTTCAGGAGCTTTAATAAACTGATTATCATTCACAAAAGCCGGAAAGCTAATACATCTCGTAAGAATTATATATTCATATATATGTTGCCACTTTTGTTGTGTAATTCTGTAATTTGTAGCAATTACGGCCACTGTCTCCAACACAGGATCTTGTTTTACATTTTCCCTCAGTAGTAGCTTTTCTAACACAAAAGCTCCCAAACTGAATCTCCGCGCTAGATTTCCCCCAACACACCACTGCAATAGCTCACATTAGAAGGACTTTCGGCAGTAAGAGAGAAAATCGATTGGTCTTAGGCGATGGACTGAGTTTCGCTTTTAGAGCGATGTGTAGTTTTTGAATCCACAGCTACACGGAAGTTTGCTCTACCACTAGGGGATGTGCAACTATATCCTGTATTATTTTCAGATAATTTTAGAAAACTTAAACTAATGCTGGCAAAAAAGAAGAGAAGAAAGTGCCTATTTATTCTACTCACTATCAGTGTTAGCTTTTGTTTACTGGTTCTATATGCTTTGATCATTGAGCCGAATCGTTTCGTCGTCACACGTCATCAACTAAATCAACAAATCACTTCTAACAAGAATAGTTTTAAAATTGTCCAAATCAGCGATCTCCATCTCAAACAATTTAATAATCGGGCACAACGGATCGCCGAACAAGTTAATAAACTTAACCCAAACATTGTACTATTTACTGGAGATTCAATTGATCGAGTTGAACAGCTTGATGGATTTGATCGCTTTTTGTCGCTTCTTGATAAGCAAACAGCTAAGGGACTTGCAAGAAAAGAAAATACCAGTCATTCTAGAAGAATAGGAGGCG
>NZ_JBDNJQ010000341.1:0-2389 GCF_051172895.1 Nostoc sp. CALU 1950
GAGGCTGCCAACGGCAGCCTCTCTCACCCCCCCTAACAATGATTATCATTTTTATTATCTGTATATTTTATTTTCTGGAAGTCCCCAATTGTTTTTCAAACACAACAAAAAGGGAGTTAGACCACCAGGATTTAAGAAGGTCAGGAAATACAAATCATTCACTTTAAAGCAAGCTGGTTATAAGTTCCTGGGTGGTAATCGAGTTAAAATAGGGAATCGGACTTATCAATTTTGGAAGTCTAGGGAAATTGAGGGAACAGTCAAGACACTAACTATTAAACGGACACCTTTGGGTGAATTGTTCATGGTAGTTGTGGTTGATGATGCGATTGATCTTCTTGTCGAGTCTACGACTGGTAAAATAGCGGGATTTGACTTCGGATTAAAAACATTTCTCACTTGTTCAGATGGAACTCAAATTGAATCACCCCAATTCCTTAAGCAATCGTTAAAAATAGTAGCCAATGCAAGTCGTCACCATTCCAGAAAAATAAAGGGTTCGTCCAACCGAGAACGGGCAAGAAAGAACTTAGTACGCAAATACGAAGACATTTCTAATCAAAGACGCGATTGGTTTTGGAAGTTAGCTCACGAGCTAACAGATAAGTTTGATGTCCTGTGTTTTGAAACCTTAAACCTCAAAGGGATGCAACGCCTTTGGGGTCGCAAAATATCAGACTTAGCTTTTGGTGAATTTCTCCAAATACTAGAATGGATTGCCAAAAAGAAAAATAAGCTTGTTGTATTTATTGATAGATGGTATCCCAGCAGCAAAACTTGTTCTCATTGTGGACACGTTCTAGAAAGTTTAGATTTGTCAGTTAGAGAGTGGCGTTGTCCAACGTGTCAATCAGTAAATGGACGCGATGAAAACGCCGCCAAGAACATTCAAGCAGTCGGGGCATCGACTGTTGGCTTAGGTGATGTTAGACAGTCTCAGACTGCAATTGCTGTTTGAAGCTAGAATCCTCCGAATTTAGCGGAGCGCATTCGGGGGAGTATGTCAAAGCAACAGTTGGAATTGAGCTTAATTTTGAAATGGCGCAGTCCATTTAATAAGGAGAACTGGGAGCGCTATATACACCCGTTTGGGTAGGGCTGCATGATCAGAGATGAGCTATACCCCCGCTCAAGAAGCTAAATTTACATTAATTAATTAATTAATCAAGAATCAATCTCAATACAAATCACTGTAACGTATGGATTAATTACTGATTCTGGTACATCAATTGTTAATTCTCCTAACGGATTAGAATTGAGGATAGAATCCATAATTGCACAGCGACTTGTGTAAGTTAGTTCTGTACCGTCAGCAAGAAGAAACACCGATTTTACTCGTTTGATTGGTATACCCCTAACTGATATTGTTTCGTAGGGTTTCATTAATAGGTGTAGATAAATGCGATCGCCCTTACGAGTTGAGGGGCCATAAAATTGCCACGGTTCTAATCCTGGGGTTGTATCCAGTATACTTTCACAGTGACTCTCCATCCAATCTGCTATATCTTTGAGACGCTCTAACTGCTCAGGAGGGATTTGTCCATTACCCATTGGACTAACATTGAGCAAAAGATTGCCTCCAATGCCAGCTACTTCGCAAAGGGTATGAATTAGCTGACGAGATGACTTGAAGCAATGATCGTCTGAATTATATCCCCAACTTTCATTAATAGTCAGACAAGTTTCCCAAGGATGATCGGGTGGATGAGGCGGAATAAACTGTTCAGGAGTTTCAAAGTCTCCACAATTTGGAAGACGATCGTTGATGAGAATATTCGGTTGTAAATCACGAATCATTTTCGCTAAATTTTGAGCCTGCCATTGCTCTGGAGTGCGTTCCCAACTTCCGTCAAACCAAATGATGTCAATTTGACCATAGTTGGTCAATAATTCTCGGATTTGATTGAACATAAATTGGATATATCGCTCCCACTGTTGCGCTGTAGGTTGAGGTAGCTGATCAAAGCGATAAGGTTTATCTGCTTCTCTCCAAGCCGGATAGTCAGGATGATGCCAGTCACTAAGTGAAAAATAAAGACCAATACGCAATCCTACAGAGCGCATCGCTTCGACATATTCACGTACAATATCTTTTTTGTAAGGTGCAGATGCGATTGAAAAGTCTGATTCTTGGGTATGGAATAAGGCAAAACCATTATGATGCTTGGTTGTTAATATCGCATATTTCATTCCGAGACTTTTTGCTAAATCTGCCCATTCTTGAGGATTGTATTGCTGTGGATTGAAAGTATTAGCTGTGTAGTGATATTTATCAACTGGAATATCTTTGCAAAAAGGTAGGCTGAATACACCCCCAACTAACGGCCAAGATAACGGGAGCATCCACTTTTGGAAGATATACAAAATAAGGGAGAATGTAAAAGGAGAT
>NZ_JBDNJQ010000382.1:0-1173 GCF_051172895.1 Nostoc sp. CALU 1950
GGGAGCATCCACTTTTGGAAGAAACACCTAATCAGACAGCAAGTAAACCATTAAGATAAGCACAACGAACAGAGAGGATGTGATTAACACTTTCAACATTCCACTGTGCGCCAGAAATTTTAATCCTTAAGCCAATTTGTTTAATTGCAGACTCAACGGCGCCAGAACCAATAGAACATAATTGTTCAGCCTGATAATAGCTGTAATTGACAATGCGAGGGAGATGCTTTTTCAGATAAGCGATGAAATTTTTAGCTTGTTTACCTCGGCAATAATTAAATAAAGTCTTGGCTGCTTCTACTTGACCTTTCCACAATAAAGTTTCCGCAGCTTTGAGTCGTTTCAAAGAACCACCAACTTTATAAAGATTTTCCTTCAGATGATACCAATCCAAAATTTCACAGCGAGAAAACTGGTCTTGACCAAATTCTCGCACTAGATTCCACACACCATCGTGACCATCTCCCAAGCAAACAAGGGGGTCTACCAACTGTTGGCTATTAACATAATCAATTAATGATTGGTTATCATCAAAAAATGCACCATAGTAAATCCCTTGCAGGCGAACAGTTTTATAATCTCGCCAGTGACAACCTGCTTTTGGTTTACCTCGCAGTCGAACTTTGCCTCCATCTACACTTACTTCGGAGACGGCTTGCAATGCTACGGGTAGTTGAAAATCTTGTGACAAAACTAATTTTTGTTGGGTTGAGTGACCAACTTTTACTCCTGTTAGTGCCTCTACCTCTATTTCTGCATTCTGGTAGGAAATATTTGCTGATAGTCTCAAACAACACTTTTTCAGTAATGGACTTAACCTAGTTCTTGGTTTTAAACCCAGTCTCTGTAACTGTTTAGCTTTAAGAGTTAGTTCTCCAACTAGGCTTTTTATTTTCCTCGTTTTACCTACTTTTGTCCCTGTTTTCTGTTCGACAAAAAAAGGGCTATTTCTGGACTCACACGTTCTAGTATTTGACTACGAACTTTTTTTTCTATACTTTCTAGGTCTGTTAACTGACTCTTATCCGCTTCTTCATATAGTAATTTTGCCAGTTCCCTTACACAGGCTTTTATTTGTTCTTCTCTATCTTGGCTCATAGTAGTTGATGCACTCTTTTTATCTCCTTTTACATTCTCCCTTATTTTGTATATCTTCCAAAAGTGGATGCTCCC
>NZ_JBDNJQ010000059.1:0-44403 GCF_051172895.1 Nostoc sp. CALU 1950
AAAAAGCTCTTTGATGTTCTTTTACCACAGAATGTTACTATTTTGGAGATGTCTAAAGCATAAGCAGCTTGACGATGTTTTTCTACCAAGTGAGGCGGGAAAATAACTCGTGTCTGTGTGCATATATGGGTAAAAGTAGCGAAGCTGCTATGAGCCGCTACGCAACGGCTGAAAACTTTACTCAAAGAAAGTTTCATCAACATTTTTCCAGTTTTACTCAAAAAATGAGATTTTGGCAGACTGGATATGCACTTGAAGCTGTACCATTTAAACCCCACTGAATTTTGTAGCCTGAAGGCTCTATGGCTATGTTGCCAAAGGCTGTACCAAATAGCCTAAAGTCGAATGGGCACTCTTCTCGCCTCTAAGCATAGCAGTTTCAAAAGTTTAAGATAGATACAAGAGAGTTACTTGAAAACTCTTCAGGAGCCATGATTGCCAGTTGGTCAATGACTCGACTGCGATGTTCAATGGCATGACGAATACACAGAGAGTACTCCTCATATTGGATTGAATCTATATCTTGATGAGGGTAGATGAGCTTGAGAAGACCGGCCGCTGTTTTCTTGATAGCAGTTTGATTGCGGCTAGTTAGACCTTCTATTTTGGCATATTTTTCAATACTTATAGAATAATTAGTGCGTCGCAGGCGGTTAAATATTTCAGCTAGGTAATCAGTAATAAAGCCGTATCCCTGAGCATAATTTTCAGTACGAATTTTAGGCATTTCCCAACCAGGTAGGAAAGCATGAATTCGATCTAGGAAAGCAGTGTCTTGTAAGTCAACTGGTAGCACAGAAAAAAAATGTTTATAGCTAACTATAGGTTTTTTATTTTTTATATCTGTATCGATATTGCCACCAAGGACTATGCTAGCTTGAGCATTATATTCATCACTTCCACGAGAGAAACGCCCGGTTTGCATATAGTCTTTAAGTACTGAGATTGTACTCGCGGCATTGGAAAACTCTGTGTGGGCTATCTCATCGAAAAAGACAACATCTTTCTGCCCTAAAACTCCTACCTTACGAGTGTTTTGGTTAAAAAATAAAGTTGCAGGTGTAGCGCGACTGCCAGAAAGAACAAATGAGTGGCTGGATGTATTGCGATATGTGTAAGTTTTACCTGTCTCACGCGGCCCCAGTTCAATCAAGTTGTAATTAGCCTCTACAAATGGCACAAGGCGTAATAACATTAAATATTTTTCTCGTTCATTAAATCGTTCCGGCTCAAAGCCGATAGAGGTAATTATTAAATCAATCCATTCATTTGTTGTAAATAATCTTCTTTTTTCAATATAATCATCCAGATCCAAGCGAGTTACTTGGAAAGGTGTGAATTGCTTAATATAAAAGGGATACTTTTTACGACCTAATTCGTAGGTAGAATCGTACTCAAGAACTGCTGTTCCCCAAGCTCCGCAAGTGAGTAAAACATCACTAAATTTATGGAGAATACTAGGGCTAACACGGACATAGCTTTCACCAATTGCAGGGACTTCAGCCCAATAATGGTCACGAGTCGCATCGAGACGAACTTGGAACTGACCGAGGATTGTATATTCTCCCTTCTCTTTAATTCTGCTTTTGATAAGTTCTTTGCCCTCAGAGCCAACGTAATGCTCATTCAGAAGTCTGTCAATTTTGTGTTGTCCTATACTAGGATCGGCAGGGTCAACATACCTAGCACAGAGGTATTCCATGACATAACGAGGGAATTCTTTGTAGGCATCGTTCCAGCGGGTCAGGGGCTTAAGAACGACACGATCGCTTAAGTGAGCAAGAACTTTTTCGTCTAATGACTTTCTAGCATTCATGGAGGCAAAAGTCTAGCATTCATGGAGATAACAGTAGCTTTAATCATTAAAATCTAATCCAGCTAGTGGATCTGAAAACTCAACTTTATCGTGACGAGCAGAGATTTGCAGAGATATACGGTTTATAGCATGACGAGTTCCTTCGGTATCTAAAAGTTCAATCGTCAAAATTTGCTGACCAAGATGACCTAAGAAAGTAAGAGTCACAGGAGTATGAGTACCTGCAACCAGTTCTTGCTGTAAAAACTGTGGTTGGTTATCATCAATGCGCCAATTAATTAAAAAGGATCTGCGTTGTGTGCCACTATTAAGAATGGAGAAAACTAATTTAATTTCTTCATCCTCGCTCAAGAGCAACTGACTTGGTAAATCTAGTAATTCGAGTTTACGAATTTGTTTAGTTATGGGTTTGAGGATTGCTCCTGGCACAACCATTTCATCTAAAGAGATGCCGCCATGAGTAAAACGCTCCATTTTATGGCTATCAGGGCGATTAAACCATTGCCGTCCCACTGCAACTTGATAGGTATACTCTGAAAGACCGTAGCTAACGCTCTTTCCGTGGATAGCCTGATCTGTTTTCAGGTAGCGATAGCGAACATCATGGCTGTTAATCTCGGTGATTTTGATTTGATCCTGCAAATCGAGTTCGATAAATCCGTGGTCACTCGAAAGGACAACAATATCTTGGGGATTAATGCGAGATTTTAAATCTGGTAGTATGGATTCCACTAAAGTTTTTTGAATAAAATCATTGAGCAGGGCAAGGTCATCACGCCAGTTGTGAATCCAATCATCACTGACGTTATAAATAAGAATGTTGTATTTTTTAGCATCTTCTTCGCCAAGTCCTAATTTCAGCTGACCTGCGACGGTTTCAGAACGGACAATAATTTGGAGTTCTTGGTCGCGGTGATCTTGAGGAATCTTGAACTTTTTAGCTGCAAGAAAATTGTGATTTTTGATAGGTATACCTGAAGCATTTTTCCACTGTTCGGGAGTTGTGCCTGCAATTAAAGCAATACGAGCGATATCAGTGATAGATGGCAGAGAAGTCAGATAAAGTTTTTCTTCAATCTGAAACTGGTCTTCTAGAATAGGACGGATAACTAGATCCCAAGCATCTAGCCTCATACCGTCAAATATTAAAAACCAAACACGAGTGTTATTAGGAATCGAAGATGGCAGAGCATCTGAGAGAAATTGCGTTGAATGGCGGGGATGATGACAAAATTTAGACCAGTTAGAACCTGTTACTAAATCAGCCAAATTTTCATCTAGGTGATTTAGGAAATCTCGCCACTGCGATCGCAAATTCTGGAGCTGCTTAATGATGTTCTCCAACAATTGTCCTGGAAGTTGCTTCAACTTAATAACGCCACGGATAGCACGGGAGATTTCTAATTCCTGAGTGTGGATTTTCTCAGTGCGATACCACTCAAGTAGGTGAGAAATGTCATTGAAGACAGGACATGGTTGAGATAGATGACTATTCACCTTCCGACTCACTGCTAAGACTTGTTGTAGGGTTTGAGCTATATAGCAGTAGTTGCCGATTAGGGAACGAGGAGTGTAAACAACTGGGTCGAATTCCTCTAGGGGTTTGCTTTCCTCAATTGCAATACAAACTGCTGCCACCCAAATTCCTGAGATGTCAGTTCGACTGGCAATTTCTTGCTTTGTAGCGGTAAACTGCCGAACTAGATCGCTGAGTTTTTCAAGTGTTAAAAGTTGCTCGGCTCTGGTAAATAAAGTTGTCCAGGTGGTTTTATCTTCTTGAAGCAGCGTCAGAGCCGATTCGATGATGGACAAGCAGGCGATCGACAAACGGGGTAGCCAGAGTAGGCGATCGACCGCTTGAGGTGTGAGCATTACTGTTGCTGCATGGTAGGCGTAGACAAAGCAGATCAGGTCAGATGGTGGAAATTCCAGAAACTCAGATGGTATAGGGAAATCGCCAATTAGTTCAACCAATGAGGGGTTGAGGTCATTGCTTGGCGTGGTCAAAATGATTTGCAGATACCAAGTTAGGAGACTGGCTGGGCTTTGGCTGGGGATGTTGCATAGTAGCTCTAAAGTCAGTTCTGGTTGACCGATATGCAACAAGAGCAATTTAAGATCATGGCTATTGAGGACAGATTTGTTAGTAATGTGGTGAAAAAGTTTTGCCGCATTAGCTAATGCCCCTAAGTGTGGTGCAGCTAGGTTGTCTTGGGTAGCTAAGTCAGATGGCCAAGCTTTGTAGGGTGTCAGTTCTGCAAGAATGCTTTCTAGACGCAGGTCAAGAATGCCATCGTGACGATTGAGTAAGTCTGCCAAATATGTCAAGTCGAGAAGTGGGCTGACTTTGCCGATTGGTGGACGTATCCAAATGATTACGGGTTGGGTTTTGTCCAAATGGTTGAGTCTGGCGCGAAAGCGAAAATCATCTCCTCGGTAGGAAAGGATTTGCCAGGACTTACCCCGATTATCAACTAGATGGTCTGCTAGTTCCAATAAGGTATAAGGATCTAGCCAAAGAACCAACTTAGCAGCTTTGGGTAACTTTGTTAGCCACTCAAGGGTATAGTCATCGAGCTTACTGGGGATACTCATGCAACATCCTCCGTTGCTTGTTCTGTAATAGGCTCCAGGTTGCGATAGCCAACACCACCCCAGCTGGGTCGTTGCCCAATTGCAACTTGGAGGTATGAGTCAACCTGTGCATATGCTGTCAGTTTGGCTTCATAGAGCTTTTGCAGCGCTTCCCGTCGCTGGTCGAGAGTAGCAGTATTCGTAGGAATTGGGTTGTGTCGGCTGGGATCGTATGGTTCGCTATTAACCAGAACTTGTAGAACACGGGCGCATGGGTTATCCGTTCCGCCATATTTGGTAATGTAAACTTCAACACCAACACCAACATAGCGAACGCGGTACTTGCCATCTTGTACAGAAGCTAAACCTTTTGATAGAGTACGCTGCACAGATTGAGCCTGTTGTTGCAAGTCTTCAAGGTCTAAACGGAGAGAACGATCAACTTCCTCACTGTTAGCATCTTGCCCTATGGCCAGCACTGAAGTATCCCCATTACGCTGGCACACTTTGCCAATCTGGCGAACTGCCTGTGCTTTTTTGTCCGACAGTTCACCCAGGTTAACTTGAGCGTAAATCAATGAACCACGATAGAAAAAGCGATTTCGATAGCAAAAATTGAGCCAATTAAATAGTGTCTCAGAAGTCGGCTGTTGGCGCTTAGATCCTAAAGTAAATAGAACAATTTCTCGGAATAGCTCTGTATCTAAGTCTTCTAAAATGGGATTTAGAGTTTCATCACTCATCCAGTTCCGTGGGATAAAGATAGCTTCTGCGATATTTATATAATCTTGAGCTTCAGAAAGTGTGCGCCAAAAAGCTGATTCTCCTGGTGGATAAGCGTAGAAATTACCAAGGAACTGTAGAAAATCTTTAGCATGAAGAGGTTCACGGATTTGATTAAAAATATCTCTAATTATCTTTGAAGCTTCTCCTGGTTGGTACTGACGTTTACCTTCAATAGATAAACCAAATTTCTTTTCCTTATTAGAAGCAGTTTGACAAAAAAGAGGGCTAACATTTAAGTATAAATATATGGTTTTGGCATCATACTTACACAGGTCAATATCTTGTTCTAAGTCCGACAAGGTAACAGGACTAGCTTTAAGTTTAGCAACTAATAAATTTATTAAATTTTGTTCCGGTAATTCGTAAAATCTTCCTGGAACTCCGTACAAGTTGCTGCGCCCAATTTTCTTGAATAGATTTGGGTGAAAACTTAAGGTCATTGTAACTGTAGGTTGAGTAACTGCATAGGATTGACTCAAATCAGTATAGATATCTTCAGCATCTACAGGTAAAGACTGTTTACTCAGATAGTCAAGCAAAACTTCACGAAAGTGACCGTATTCCATAGTCCCCCACTCTCGTAGTCCATAAATACCACTACCAGAACGGATAATTTCTGGATGCCTATCAACCAAGCTCTGTGCAGCCCTTTCGATATTATCTGCTTTCCAGTCAGGCTTAAGCTGTTTGAGTAGTTGACCTATTTCCGAAAAGTGAAGGGCTTTCCCTGCCTCAGATATAACATAGTAGGCATAATCTGCTAAATCCCATTGAATAGCACTGAATATGCCCGGAAGCTGCTCATTGCAACAGGTATTAATTAAAGTATCTGCTACTTGCTCAGAATTAAGAATATCTTCAGGTAAAAGAGGTAGTATAATTTGGTGAAGTTGAGAGCGATCGCTAAATCTTTGTTCTGTCCAAAACTCTGTAAGCTGATCTTCTAGATTTTCAAAAATTTGGTTAGTAAATGGAGCTATATAGAAGAATTGCTTTTCCAAAATCTGAATACTATGTATTTCAGGAATAAAGTCCATAACCCATAAAATAAATGATGGTAAATGAATCTCACCAGCAGGATATATCTGAGCTATATCTTCACACCACTCTTGAAGATTATTGATGCAACCAGCAGAATGTAGAGCTTCAATTGATACCCGCCTAAATTGTAATAAAATACTTTTTTTATTGATATCATTCAACTTATTTTTTGCTTTACCTTCAATCTGCCGCACTCTTTCCCGGCTTAATCCTATTACTCTTCCGATATCTGCAAGGTTTCTCCGTTTTCCATTTTGTAAACCTAACTGTTGCTTTAAGACAATTTTTTCTTGGTCATTCAAGTCATCAAACCAGTCATCTATCTCTTCTGCAATGGTAATAAAACTTTTAGATGGGATTCTGCCAAAAATAATAGCCTGACAAGTAATTTCACGTGCATCTGAGGCAATTGATGACAAAATTTCACGTGCAGACAATTCTTTTAGAATATTTGGTGTCCACTGATATTTTGTCAAGACTTGAATGAGTGTAACTTTAGGGAGACTAGTAAGCCAGTTAACATAGTCGAGAGAAGCATCACGCAATAATTGGAAAGGAGTTATTAAAACTCTAATTTCTCCATATTCATGTGGATATTGTACTATTATATCTCCTGCTTCAAAAGCATCAATCAAGTGGGCAACTGTAGAATATTTGCTGATAAATTGATGTAGGTGGGGAGATATAGATAAGCAAATTGTAGGTATTTGTAATAAACAAAGTTTTAACCATTCTGGCTGGAGAGAAAGCTCTTGAGTTGCTCTAGAATATGGTGTTGGTTGAAATATAGCTAGTACTGACTTTACATTATCCAGTGATGTTTGTCCAAAACCGTCGATAGTCAATAAATATTCGTCAGAATAGCTTTGTAGTTCTGCAACAGTATTGATTCTAGCTCTCTTCAGTGAATGGAAAACTCGTTTAGATAAATTTAGTATTTCAATAGGAAAATCAAACGCGGTATTATTGACGTTGTTAGTCTCTTTCGGCTTTTCAACTGTCATTACTGGATTAGCACAATCCAGTGAAATATCTACAACAGGGTAAGCCTCCTGTTCTATAGCTAATGTTAATTCTGTCAGATTTTGTTCAGTAGACTGATCACCAAGTTCTTCTGAAGTTTTTTCCTGGGTCTCCACTAGCACCCAACGGGGAGAAACATGAGCAACTTCTTGGGAATCTCGTAAACTTTGAAGGACAAATAATAGTTCAGCAAAAATACTACTTCTGCTACGCCCCTGATAGTGGGGTAGAGCCAGAAGGTGGTCTAAAATTTCAAATGGAGTGAAGCCTTGGGGCGATCGCCCTAAAATCTGTACAATTAGCTCGTAACTCACATTCTGCACCTTAAAATGTTACATCTAGGATTTGGGGAGGCTGGAAGGGGACTGAAGACCTGAATTTCGATATTTGGTGAACAGTCAAACTGAAGACTGGGAACACTATTAAATGTATTTTAGGTTATAAAAATTACTCTATACTAGAGAAAAATTACTCAAACTACTTATTTTTTTAATGGAGGGTGCAGAATGCGGGCTAGAATCGATAGACACAATTCTAGCTGTTCTCTTTTCCAAAAGAATTCCTAATTGTTGACCAGATCACAGATTACTCAAGGTTAATTCGCACAGTCTTACCTGGATTTACCTGTTCTACTTCTTCAAAATTTGCCTCTAGAAGTAATTCCACTGCCTGTACAACTTCTCTTAGTTGCTGGCGCTCTATGGTGGGATAAGTTTCTCTTATTTGTCCCAGTACATTACTTGTGGCAGAGACAACATTCGCTTGCTGTAAGAGGGATTGGAGGATTTGCGTTACCTCATCTGTTAGCAACCCAACGAGATCCTCGGCATTACCTGACTCCAGAACTTGCAGCAGGTTCCTTAGATATTCAGTCTCGGCATTTCTGAGCAGGCGTTTAACCGTTTCGCTTTTCAACCGAGCAAACTGCTCTATCATTGCCCGGTTTAAATTCTGTTGCCAAGCTGTAACCTGATCCGTGGGGACTGATTGCCGTAATTCCAACCGACAATGCCCACATAATGGATCATGTACTAAACCCTGCTGCAACTCCAAATCGATCACTGAACAGACCTGTAGCTGGTTTAGCAAAGCCTGCTGTAGCTGTCGGTGATTGAGAGCAATGGGTAAACCAAGTTCACTAATCCTATTTAACCGTTCCAAAGTTTTCAACTTTTCTTGTGCCCCAGCTAAGTCAGTGCGTAAAGTTTCCACCGCTTGGTAATGCTCACGGTGATGGATGCGGTACTGGTTGATATACTCATTTTTGATCTGTTCAAGCTGCGATCGCAAACTCTCCTGAAAACTGGACGACTCTAGCAGTTGCTCCAAATTAAACTGCACCAGCACTTCATCCAGGCTTTGACGTAAAGGATCTGCATCCAATGGGAGTGAATCCTTCAGTTGTCGCAGATAAGCCCGATCAGCCCCCAAATCTGTACTCAGATGGGATAAATTTTCCAGAGCCACAAAATCCCCGATTACCTTTACCAGCTGTTCCTCACTCCCAAATTGAGACTGGGCAGTTTCAAAGAAGTTATCTAAATCTGAAGTTTGAGTTAGTAACTGCAAAGGTGAAAGTTGTTCAGATACTGACGCTGGCAGGGTAGAACCCAACGTTCTAGCCAAGCTTCTGAGACTATTATCTACAAGTGCTACTCGCTGCCCCCATGTTTGACAACCACGTTTTAGCCGCTCATACTGCTCTAACTTTTGTTGTGAGTCTGTTGTCGTTGTCAAGGTGTCATCCAGGATGCGGGCAAAAGGAACAACTTGATTCCAGTCAACCCCAACAGACTCTTGCAGAACGCGAATTTCCCGGTCAAATTTGTTGCTCCACTTTACCTGCCGGATTATATCTGTTGTCAAACGCCCTTTAGGTGGAGCCATACCATTTTCCAGTTTTATGGTGTTATCATGGCTCAACTCTAGCTCCACTCGTGGGTTGCCGTGATGTACGAAACACAGCAGGTAGAGAGATAGTAAATCCCTTGTCAATCCATAAGGCGAACCAACTAGTAGCTTCTCCAACTGAATTCTTGTTACCCGACCTTGATGCTGATTTAGCTGCTGACGCAGAATCTCAAAAACCTGACAATTTTGAGGATTAAACGTCGCCGAATTTTGAGCAGGCGTTAATCCCAGTCCAACTCCATAGTTTTCGACAGCATTTCGGTTAGCAACCGATGGATTAGAGATTAACAATCCTTCAAATACTTTACGCACATCTGCAAGTTCCAAGCTTTTCCCGCTCTTAAACTCTGAAGCATTAATTAATGCCTGAGTGTAAGCGTCTGCCAGTAGTTTTTGAGCTATAGACTCAATCGCCTGCTCCGCAGTAGCTTGACGAAAAATGTCACTTAGCTTCATGCCCAAAGAGCGCCGTGTAAAAACTTTTCCTTTCCGATAAGCATCAACTTGAGTTTTCTGGAGTTCTGGAACGATTTCCCGCCGTTTCTCCTTAAGAAACTCCCGCATTTTTTCCCCGTCTGCTGTTGCATCATTGCGGTATCTTTCTTCTAGGGCATCAACTGTTAGCCAATCTCGAATTAATTCCTTAGCTGATTGAGTCAGCACAGCGGGAGCCACAACAGCAATTCGGTCATCTAAAATTTCTGAAGAATCAATTTCACCGGGATAGGTCAAGATAATAATTCGCGCATGGTTATCTAAATCTAGTTGACTACCATAAGCGCTACTGTTCCACTGATCTGTCAGTACAACTTCCTGTTTGTACTCCACCCGATTATAGATAACACGCTTTGAGGCTGTAGTGTTTAAACTGAATTTATTTAATAAGTTGTCCTTGCCAAAAGTTTTATTTGGTGAAGCTAGAATAATTTCTCGCCAGGTTGTTAAAAGTTTGCCCTCATCATTTGTGGTTCTCCCCTTAGCACTTCTAAACTTATAGACTGGATTATTGGATCTATCACTTTCTACTGAGACAAAACGGGCTTGTCTCTCACCTACTACTTGTTTTTGTGATTGGTACTCAATTTGATTCAATTCTTTTAATTGTAGTAACACCGAATCAATTGTGTCCTCGCTCATAAGCACATCAGATTGAGTTAGCGTTGCCTCTACGATGTCTGATACTTTTAGCCAATGTTCTATTCCAGAATCCAGGTAGGCAATATGTTCTAAAAACAAAGTTCCCAGGATGTTATCTGCAACGAGACGCTCCGAAGCCTCTATTTCCTCCATTTCTGTTAGATTATCTTTGGCTTCCTGATATGCTTTGTAGCTGTCTTCGTAGAGCGTGTCTTTAAATCCATCAGTCAGACTACTACTTTTTAATAAATCGCTAGCGATAATCAGTCGATTTTGCTGTAGTAGCTCTCCCCGTTTCAAAATGTCATACAGCACACCGATGCCAAATCTTGCTGAAGGTAAGTTCTCCCGTGTAACCCGACGGATAATATCAAAGGCACGCGGCTGAAACGGAAAACGGTCTATAAATTGCTCATAATTAATATTATTTAACCTGAGAAACTTAAAGTTATTGCGATAAAAGTCATAATATTGATTAATTTCTGGTTCTCGGTTAGGTTGTATGTCTCGGATTCTCCGAGAAGCAATTGTGTAGTAATCAGTTTGGTTTCTATCGGCTAATAGACTTAGCTCCTTAAAGCGATCACCTTTCAACTTGGTAGGAGCAGCCTTCTGAGAAGCCACAATCACCCAAATGTTTGCCCCTTCATCTCTAGGCAAGACATGACCAATTGTTTCTAGGGTTTCTTCATCAGCTGCCCTTTGTTCATCAGTTTTTTCCCGGTCTTGCCAGAAAGCAAACTCATCCATTACTATCAGCATCCCTGTATACCCGGCTTCTTGAATCTGCCGATAAATATGTCTGACTCTTTCTTTTGTGCTGATAGCAATTTCAGGCTGAATTCCATTACTCTGACAGTAACGTAATATCTGTTCGGCAGCAGCGCTGTCCCCCTCTTCTGAACGCAACTCAGCGAACGTAACGCTAGCTTCTGCCTTAACAAACCTCTCGATATCGGAACGCAATCCCTCCTTACAGTTTTGATACCATTCCAACAAATCATCATCTGTTGTCACTCTCAGAGGAGGTAAGTGATGATGTTGCTGGCGTTGCAATTCCCATGATTGGGCTGTTTCACGGGCAATAATGTCAAAGAGACTGCGCTCTAGAAGACCTGTTTTTCCTCCTTCTCCTCGCAGAGAAAATACAACTGTTAGTAGTCGCTTGGGTTGTATTTGAAACCGCTCATTTTGGATTTCAAGATCGCTGACAGCATCCCAAATTTTCTGTTCAACAGCATTGCACTGTTCCCCTAATAAGGAGGCTAAGGTACCAAGAAAGTGTGTTTTACCAGCCCCATACTCTGCCTGAATCCAAAATGCTTGACCGCGAAGAGCCACTACCTCTGCAAAAATTTGGTTAAAGTAAGCTCGAATGGAGTCTGTAAAGATATAGGTTTCGACTGTTTCTACTGGCTTACGTAGCGCTTCAATCAACGAAAGGGTAGTTTCGGGTCGTTTAGCTTTAGGAATAATGAGTTCCCGTAATGGGGCTAGTTCAGTGGTCAAGATATATACTCCCTTTTAATGTGTATGGCTTAAAGATTAATTAGGGGACTTTCAACTCGTCCCACTTCTGGGAAAGGCTTCCTGAGTGTTTCAACATCCACCCTCGCACAGTTGGGTAATGCCTCTAATGATTCCAAACTGGGAACTGATGGCAACATAATCATCGCAGCAGTGCCATCTCTGAGGTAGTATTCGTAGAGAGGTGACAGTCCTATTTGGTAGCGAACCAACAGCATGGGCTTGGTCAGCACTAAAAATTGGGGTATCCCTACACTACGGATTTGTTCCAGCTGTTCTTTGAGTTTCTCTGTTAATCTTAATACAGCTTCCCGATTAGGTAGAGGCTCTGCAAGTTCGCTAAGATTGAGGATTTGCAAGCGGTTGGCAGGCTGTTTACCATGTTTCAGAGAAGCACGAAGCAAGTTCAAAACTTTGTCTTCTGGTTCATGGATAAAGAATAGATGACGACCAGCACGGACACTACTAGCTAGGCTCTCAGCAACAGCTTCAAAGTCCTGTAGATTCACGGCAACCTCTTGTGATTCAAAATTTCGTCAGCGCTGTATGCCGTAGTGACTTGCTCCAGCTGATCGGCACGTACATACTTGACGATGATTCTCTGAGCTTCTAAGCAACGCAACAACTTGACTACATCACTGGGTTCGCGCAGTCCCAAGTAGCGCCAAAATACATGATTGAGAATGTCTTTGACGGCGATTGTTGTGGATTGAGGTGCAAACAACACATGGAGCAACACCCCAAAAGCACGTTCTATGTCCGCTTGTTCCCGCACATACATTATCTGTTGCGATCGCGTGACTAATCCAGTTGCTTGCAGTGCTGCACTCAACCTCTGTCTGAGTTTCGGTTTAACTTCTCCGTAGGTTTGTTGAAGAAAAGAGTCAGCCAAATCCCTAAACTCCAGATGATCTCCAGGTTCGCGGTTCAGAACGTTAAGTTTGGCGAAGTCCGCAATCACTGGCTCACTCATCAAAAACTGATACCGCATCAAATGCTGCAACAGCTTTTCATCTTTGTAGCTACGCCACGTCAGCCGCGTCGGTTGGTTAAGAGTTTTTTCAGAGAAAAATCGTTTTACAATTGTTCCTGCACCTCGCCTCCTTGTTTCTTCTGAAGTTTGAGGCAACTTTTCTATTAATTGACCATAAAAAGGCTCAAAATCGCTTACTTTACAACTGAGCTTAATGGCAAAAATACTGTCCTGCCACATATGATCCTGAAAAAATTTAGCCATGCTGAGTTGTACCCTTAAAAGGGCGAGGTTCTACTTGTTACCCAATTACTACTTCCCGTTGAAAAAATCCAAAAGTTCGGGTTTATACCTTGATTATTCCAAAACTATCTTACGCGGATTTCTCATAAATGAGGAAAAATCATATATATTACTGAATGGCACTTAGTTAAGAGACAGCCTTTGCCCTAAATGGCTCTTAGCCTGAAGGCTGAGAGCCTCTGCGATACTCTTCGAGACGGCGTATGTGGCGTATGTAATGGTACTCTCAATGAGGCTATAATTAGTTACAGTTTAAAGTCATCGAAGTATATCCCTAAGTGGTTACTAAACCGAGTTCAGTAGATGAACCGAGAGAAAGCAGCTGTTAAAGAGATTTTACAGGTATTGGAAGTTTTAATAATTAGTAGGGGTTAATTTAGCGTTTAGTGTTTATTTTATTAAAGTTGCAAGTATTAATACAGTACTGATTATTTAACTTTCACTTCTTACCAGTTTTCGATGAATATATTGAGCCAAGATTCTAATGTTTTAGCACGTCGTTTAGCTGTATTTTTTGAAAGTGATGGACACACTTCATTCAAAAATTGCTCTGCATTTTCAGGCTTAATTTCAGAAATATCATTTGCATTTTCCCAACTAAACCATGCTGACCCAATATTTGATGATATAAATTGATAAGCCAGAAACCTCATTTTTCCTTCTCTTGATGGCAAGCGATTAAGTACAGAACAGGCGGGAGTTAGTTGCACACGTTCATCTGCAAGCCCAAGAATTTTTACTGCTGTTTGATAATAAAAGAAATCTCTACTAACAGTTCCCTTTGTCTCTAAAAACTTTTCTCGCACAATTGATGGAGAAGATGGATATTGAACTAGTAGTGATGCGAAATATATAACTCGTTCAAGGTTGTTAGCCTGCGGAACATCATGAGAAAGAACCCTAATGCTGGGCTGGGGAGGCTTTTCAATATTGGGAATATCTCTTGTAGAAATGGATTTAACAATGTGAAACTCTGGAGCATCGGTAGAAATAGCTAAATTTACTCGAATATCATCTTTTTTTAGCTTTTCTATACAATCTTTCCAACTATTAAACAAAGATAATTTGCTTTTACTTTCTCCATTGTCTTCTGTTAAAGAAAGATATTTTATTTGTGTTGCAAGGGAAGTTGATTGATTAGAATTAAGGCTTATATGAAGAATAATTGTCCATGATCCCGGCATTGCCTGTGCAGGTATAAACGTAGGCAATTTAGACATATTAGTAAAAGTCATATCTGCAATTTCTTGAAATAATCGCTCTAACTTATCAATTACACTAGCAATAACTGACCAAGGTTTTTCCTCTTGATGGTTGTCAATATGAACTGCGACTGATAAGCCATCACCACTAAGAATTGTTCCAAATGCCGCAAGAGATGAAGTAATTAATCGGTGTATATTCTCTTTTACTTTATAATAATCACTCGATTCTGTATCAGAATTTAAGACTTGAGTAGTATAAATTTCTTTTAATAAATTACTACCAGCCGACCATATACGTTCATCATAGTATTTATCCTGACGAGCTTTTTTAGCTGTTTGAGAAAATATTTTTATTCCTTCAGCCCATTCTTCTTTTAGCTCCAAGTCATCTACTTGATTCAGCACCAACTCAGTAGAATATTCAAGCTCTTTAAGTTGCTTCTTTGTTCGAGGAGCTTTTGCATAACTGTCTCCATAAGTGGCAATGAAATCCAGAGTTTGTTCGGCAATAAGATGACCTCCTTGAGAAAGGCTAATCTTAAAAAAATAATCTAGTGCAGGAGTTAGTAGCGTAAAAATAGGTGATTCCCAATCCTTCACATAAGATGTAAGTCCAAGAATACTAATTCTTGATGGACTATCAGGAGTAATGCTCTGTCGGGATAATATTGCTGCGAGAAATAACCAAATCACTTCAATTTTAACTTCCGAATCTTTCTTAAGAAGTTCACGCCCCAATACTCCCAAGCCTATTTCTAGAGCCTTCTGCGATCCCAGAGCAAGTAGTGCGGCAAAATCTCGAATACTGGCATTCACAGCTTTTAGGTTGCTGAAAGTTTTTGCCACTTCTTCTCTTGCTCTATCGATATTATCAGAGTCTAAAAATTTTTGTACTTCTACAAGGATAGTTGTCATTCTGTTTCTTTTGGTACAAAAGTGCGCCCCATTGCAATCTCAATGTCAACACGAGAATTAGGGACTTTACGCTTAGGATCTTGGAATGAGTGTGGCTGCGATTCAGGCCCAACACCACCTTGCTCACTCGCAGTTTTCACAAAACGTTTAGCCTTAGAAAAGGCTTGTTTTCGTTCTTTTTGTTGCTCCTTACTGCATTCTGCTTGAATTTTATCAAGAAATAATAAGCCCTCTTGCTCTGTAACAGGGCTTTGTTTTGCCCAAGGGTAGCTGTAGCCACCATTTTGAGAAATATCCCCCCCTTGAGCTTGTACTCTCCCACGGTAGGGTGCTGACGAACTGGATATATCGAACTCTGCCATATTATTACCCACTTTTATGCAATATCTAACTGGTCGAGTAGTTTTAATTGCTTACCACTGATGTAGGACTCATCGCCAATTTTGGTTGGCTTGATGTTTAATCGATTTAATACGATCATTGAGGACAGATTTAACAATCTCATACTGATCAGGAAGTTAGGCTACTAGTATTCGGTCAAGTTTGGTCATGAGCAACGGTTAACTGGCAAATTACTTGTATAACAGCATACGCTTAGATACTGCTAATCAGCAACTTTATCCATTCAGCCAAAAAGCTTAGTGCGTAAACAAATTTTGTGCTTTCCTCATAGTATGCAGAGATAGACATCGAATGTGAAACTCCATTTAGGGGAATACAAAAGCGCTTTAGATTTCTAAGCAGTACCATTTTTGTGCTATCTATTACTAAGGAATTTCAGTAATAATAACTTGTTTGTAATAACAATCGATTTGGAATAGAATGGTATTTATGATCTAAAGTACGAGTATGCCCATGAAAAATCGTATTAAAGAATTTGTTGACAGCAGGGGAATAAGCGTTTATCAGTTCTGGCAAGAAACTGGTATTAGCCGGACTACCGCATATAGCCTGTACAACAATTCCGCTCAGTATCTTGGTAGAGATGTTATGGATGCGATTTGTAGTCGATACAACATACAACCAGATATTTTACTGAAATGGATACCAGCCCAGGAGTTAAAACATGGTGATTAATCCTGCCACTATAGATCCTCTTGCTTTACCTTCACTACCACTTTGTGAGCGATCGCAGTTACCCACCACACCCTGTATCTACTTTGCTGTCGATGCTCAAGGAGTAGTGCAGTATATTGGCAGAGCTATAAATCTTAGAACAAGATGGCAAGCACATAGTAAAGGAGTAGAGCTTGGTGCTATTGCTGGGATTAGAATTGCATACTTACAAACTGATCTGAATTTACTATCAAAAATTGAAGCAGCTTTAATTCCTTGGTTTCGACCTCCGCTTAATAATCTAATTCCAAGACAACCTTGCATAATTGCTGAAGGCACACGAATTCAAATCAGACTAAAACAATTAAGGGAATCGAGAGGCTTGCAACAGAATGAGCTAGCAAGAAGACTTGAAATGTCGTTGGCTAATGTTCAGAAAATTGAGTATGGCAAAGCCAAATCAATACCTTTGGAGACATTAGACAAGTTATGCCAGATTTTGGAGTGTGAAGTTGGCGATCTACTAGTTCGCGTACCTGATAAGGATGGTGGAAGTTCTGAGAAGGAACAAAAAGTAGTTCAAGTAGCTGATGAAGTCAAAGAAGGCAAAATCAGCACACTCAATTCAAAAAGCACAAATGCAAGTGGGATGATTGCAGCATGAGTGCAATCGCTTTAAATTTAATCAAGCCTGTAGCATTAGCGTTGCTCTCTTGAAGTGGAGTAGGGCATGAGTACCAAGAAAAATTAGAGTCGCGGCACGCTGCAACAGAGAAAAGAGAAGTGCCGCAATATGGAAAACAAGTATGGTTGGAAGCTGCTATGGGTAGAGGTAAATGAGGACAAGAGTCTGAAAGTTAACTCTTCAAGTACTGTTCAAGAGGTGGAATTATGACTAAACCATCCTCTAAGCGCAAAAAAGCCACCTCTGCCACATCCAGGGATAGCACACCGCCAGATGATCACGACCTTGAAGATATCTCCCAAGAAGAAAACCCAGCTACAGCAACAATTACAGTTAGCGCTGTTGAAGTAGAGGAGTTGTCCGAAACGGAACAACGGGATCGCCTCCATCTAGAGCGGCGTGTAGAGAGAGCGTTTTTTGAGGCGGGTAAGGCACTGGCAGAATTGCGCGATCGTCGGCTGTACCGTTCGACGCATTCAACCTTTGAAGAGTATTGCAAGGACAGGTTTGGGTTTGAGCGTCGTCATCCTTACAGATTAATTGAAGCTGCTGGAGTTGTAGATAATTTGATCAAAATGTGTCCAAATTGGACACAAAATCAAACTGAAGATGATCCTGCTACAGTCCGCTCCGATCAGCTACAAATCTTGCCTACCAGCGAAGGACAAGTTCGGCCCATGACTAAACTGGAACCCCAGGAACAGCAAGAAGTGTGGCTAAGAGCAGTAGAACTTGCTGGTGGTAAAGTCCCAAGTGGTAGGATTGTGAAGGACGTGGTGCAGCAGATAATGGAACGCACCCAAGTACCCAACAGCTATCAGATTGGCGAAGTCTGCCAAATCATGACCAAAGACAACCCCGAACTCAGGGGCAAGGGTGGCTGCTGGGGTATCGTAAGCCAAGTGAATGATTTTAGCTGCACTGTGAAAATGTGGGATAGCGAGTACACGGTTGGATTACAGCACCTGAAGTCCTTCAACTACCTGCCTGCCGAATGTCGGCAGGTTCAGGAGATATGCGATCGCATATCTCGGGTGTATTCGAGTGGGCTGGAGGAGACAGTTAAAAATCTGTTGCAGTCGTTGGGGAAGGTAAATCGACCTTATCTTACTGCTGTGGAAGAGAAATTGTTGAAGCTTCTGGAGTTGGAGTATGGGAGAATACCCTGAACAATTTTGGCAATTTGGCATCCAATGGCTTTGGGTTGCAGTTTCAATGGAGTTAGCAACACAACGGGACAATGAAGAAGTTGTACGAGGGAAAAGATAAAACTTCCCGCTTCTTGACATCCAGCTATGCCAGTTGTTTAGTTGAGTGCTGTAGAACCCCCTCTACATTATTCATACAGCGCGTCCAGATATATTCTGCCCCATGCCTTTATCCACTTTTCTTGGTCTTGGGATCGCTATTTGGGACATTCTGGGCAGAATCCATGCAGCCAATATCCTCTGTGGCGCTTTTGAGCCTACCGCTCGATGCTTCAAACTCCCAAAAAGTAGCTTGGCTCAATTGTGTTAACATCAACCAAGAAAAGATGCAGAAATGGGCAGAACACGCTCCCATGAAATATCTACATAAATTTCATCTAGTCGAGGCAGAAAAAGCGCGAGTCTTAGGGCAATTTTTTGAGGCTGAAGAGTTTTACGAGCGAGCCATCGCGGGGGCTGCTGAAAATGAGTTTATCCAGGAAGAAGCACTCGCGTATGAATTAGCGGCTAAACATTATCTGGCGCGAGGGCGGTCAAAAATTGCTCAAACTTACATTAAAGAGGCGCACTATTGCTATGATCGCTGGGGCGCAACCGCTAAAGTTAAAGATTTAGAAAAACGCTATCCACAACTCCTCAACACCAACCTAGTTCGGCAATCACATTCAATTGTGACCGATGAAACGATCCGTCATCCGACTGCGGCGATCGATTTGGCTGCGGCGATGAAAGCGGCTCAAGCTATCTCAGAAATGATCCATCTCGATCAATTAACTGCAACGTTGATGCAGGTGGTGATAGAAAATGCAGGAGCCGAAACTGGCGCTCTGGTTCTCCTGGAAGATGATCGGCTCACTGTTGTGGCTCAGTGCAGTGGGAGTAGACAGTGTAACCTAGAAAAGATCGCTGTTGCTGGCTGTGCAACAATTCCTGTCTCCGTCATCCAATCAGTAGAACGCACATCTGAAACTCTGGTGTTTGATGATGCAATCAGCGAACCGTCTTTTTTGACTGATCGGTATATTCAAAACCAACAAACGCGATCGCTCCTGTGTATGCCCATTCTCAAGCAAAATCAGCTGATTGGCATACTTTATCTGGAGAACAATCTCAGTACCGGAGTGTTTACTAGCGATCGCTTGCAAGTCCTTAAACTGTTGATGGCTCAGGCAGCAATTTCACTGGAGAATGCTCGGTTGTATGAACGGTTATCGGATTATTCCGAAACACTGGAACGAAAAGTAGAAGAGCGAACTCAAGCCTTGCAGCAGGAGATCGCGGAACGTCAACAAACCGAAGCCGCATTGAGACAAAGTGAAGCGAATTATCGCAACCTGCTACAAACCGCGAATTCAGTCATCATTCGCTATGACCCGCAAGGACGGATTCACTACATCAACGATTATGGGGTAAAACTCCTGGGCTATGAAGAACATGAGATTTTAGGGCGAACCGTATTTGAAACCATCATTCCAGAAGCCGAACTTTCTGGACGCGATGTGAGACCCTTTGTCCATGATTTACTTCGTAATCCTCAATCGTACCCGAAAGGCGAGGGTGAAAACCTGTGTCGAGACGGTCGGCGAGTTTGGGTTGCTTGGTCGAATCAAGCCATCTTTAATGAACAGGGAGATGTCGTTGAAATCTTATCGGTTGGTAATGACACCACCCAGCGCAGACAAGCAGAAGAGGCATTACAACGCAGTGAAACCAAGTTCCGCAATATCTTTGAAAACTCGCAGGTCGGCATCTTCCGAACCCGCCTCTCGGATGGATTACTTCTCGATGCCAATCAACGCCATGCCAATCTGTTTGGCTTTGATTCACCAGAGGAGATCATTGGGCTTGAACACGCCACAGACTATTATGCAGATCCCAGCGATCGCCAACACGCCATTGAGTTGCTGAAGCGGAATGGGGAAGTGCGAAGCTATGAAGCACAGATGCGAAAACGAGATGGGGCAGTGTTTTGGGGGCTTTTCTCTTTCTATCTGAATGCAGCCGATGACTACATCGAAGGGGTGATTGCAGATATTAGCGATCGCAAACAGGTAGAAGTAGCATTGCAAGCCTCTGAAGCAGAGCTACGGGCGCTCTTTTCAGCCATTCCCGATCCGCTATGTGTTGTTACTGCCCAAGGGCGAGTGATCGAAACAGTCGCAGGGAATCCGAGGCAGTTGTATAGTTCAGTTGAGGAGAAGGTTGGTAAAACACTGCATCAGATTTTTGAAGAAGAACAAGCCGATAAATTTATGGGTTATATTCAGCAGGTGCTGAGAATCCAACAAGTGCTTACCGTTGAGTACAGCCTACAGATAGATGGACGAGAAACTTGGTTTTCAGCGCGCATTGCACCGATTCGGCACGAGCAGGTAATTTGGATAGCGCGAGATATTACGCTGCAAAAGCAAGCAGAAGCAGCCTCAATTTTGGAAGAACGCAACCGCATGGCGCGTGAAATTCACGACACACTCGCTCAGGCGTTTACGGGCATTCTGGCTCAGGTGGGAGCGGCAAAACAGGTGCTAACGGATGATGTAGAAGCAACGCAGGCACACCTAGACCTGATCAAAGAATTGGCGCGAACTGGACTGACTGAAGCGCGGCGATCGGTAGTAGCGCTCCGTCCTCAGCTTTTGGAGGAAGGCAGTCTACAGAGCGCTCTACATCGTCTCGTCGCTCAACTCAGAACTGCCGCAATGGATACCACTTTATATTATGAGATTGAGGGTGCAGTATATTCTCTGCCGACTGAAGTCGAGAGTAACCTACTGCGGATTGGGCAGGAAGCATTAATCAATGCGATTAGACACGCCAATGCTGACGAAATTCGAGTGAAGCTAGGATACGATCGCGATCAGTTTTGCTTGCGCGTGAGAGACAATGGACAGGGCTTTGGAGTTGGGAGTATTCCAGCCTCTGAGGGTTTTGGCTTACTAGGCATGAGCGAACGGGCAGAGCGCATCGGTGCACAACTCACGATTAGGAGTCAACCTGGAGAAGGAACAGAGATGATTGTTACCGTCTATCGGGAGGCATCACAATGAGCCAAGCCATTCGGGTTCTCATTGCAGACGATCATGCTATTTTTCGGCAAGGATTAGCCACCATTATTAACCGTGACCCAGATATGCAGGTGATTGCCCAAGCCGAAAATGGGGAACAAGCGATCGCTCTATTTGGGGAACACCAACCGGATGTCACACTCATGGATCTGCGAATGCCTGAAGTGGAAGGAGTTGCCGCTATCGGTGCAATTTGTGCTACTGCTAAATCTGCTCGGATTATTGTACTGACCACGTATGATAGTGACGAAGATATTTATCGGGGATTGCAGGCAGGCGCAAAAGGATATCTGTTGAAAGAAACTGAACCTGACGAGCTTCTGAATGCTATTCGTACCGTTCATCGGGGTCAGAAGTATATTCCGCCTGATGTGGGAGCAAAGTTGGTACAGCGCCTCAGCAATCCTGAACTGAGTGAACGAGAACTAGAAGTACTCGGTTCACTGGCGCAGGGAATGAGCAATGCCGATATTGCAGCTGCTTTGAGTATCGGTGAAGGCACTGTCAAATCTCATGTCAACCGGATTTTGAATAAATTGGATGTGAGCGATCGCACCCAAGCTGTAATTGTTGCCGTTAAACGTGGCATTGTTAATTTATAGGATGTACTTTCGATAGAATTGGGATTCTAACTTGAGTTAGAACCAGCCTTCTACTCCACGATGGCATGGTTGATCTATCAATTTATACTGTAAAAATTTTAACTTGCTATAGACGACAGCTTGAAGGCGATCGCCTATATTGAATTTATGCAAACAGTTACGCAATCCATTGATTGCGTAAGTAAATTGCCAGGTTCCATGCTTGATGCAAATGTATAAAAATGAACGACGATCGTAGCCACAGTTCCTTACTTGTAACCCCTTCAACCCAGGATTGGATGCGAGGTGTGCTGAGTGCTAAGGTCGTGCTGGTGATGTATGGAGACTATCAATGCTCTAAAAGTGCGGATGTTTACAAGCTGATTAAAGTGCTCAAAGGAGAACTTAGTGCTTCTTTTGGAGAAGATGATTTATGCTTTATCTTCCGTCATTTTCCGCAAGCACAGATTCATCCCCAAGCTCAACGGGCAGCCCAAGCAGCCGTTGCCGCCGCCGCTCAGGGACAGTTTTGGTCAATGCACGACACTTTGTTTGCCCATCAACAGAAGTTAGAAAATGGTTATCTTGTAGAGTACGCCAATGATTTAGGGCTTGATATCCCTCAATTTCTCAAAGAGTTGTCTAAACAAGTGCATATTGATCGCATCAATGAGGATATCGAAAGTGGATTGCAGAGTGGAATAACGGCGGCTCCAGCCCTATTTATCAATAACATCCAATATATCGGACGCTGGAGAATGACAGAGTTGATGGGAACCATTGTTGCTGCCAGTCACTAAGCTCTATTCATATCTAACTTGTTTGTTAGTGCTGGTAAGCTATCGAAATTAGATAGCTAGTACCGCAAGGCGGAATTAAAAATTAAAAATGAATACAGTGTAAGCGTTTCTTTGATTTGGAATGAGTGGTTTATTTACGCCGTGCTGTACTAGCTTTTGCCTACTTTTTTGAACTCCGAACCCGTTTCCCAGAGCCACCACAAGGGTCGTCGGTGATCTCGTCAGTCAATAAAGTTTTTTGGTTGCCAAAGACAGCGCAAAGGCTTGGACGAGTACTACCTCTAAGCACAATGGAGATAACAACATGAACACAAAAACTACTTCTATTCAAAACGCTTCCTCAGTTTTGCTCAAGATGGAAGCGGCAATCAATGCCCATGACATTGATGCATTCGTGAACTGCTTTGCTCTTGACTTCGTGGGTGAACATCCCGTTCATCCAGAACGAAACCTCATCGGTGCAGCACAGGTGCGAAAGAACTGGACTGCTCTCTTCGCTCAAGTTCCTGACATCCAGGCAAAATTAATCACCCATACGATCGCGGATGAGTTGGGTTGGTCGGAGTGGCACTGGCAAGGCAACCATACCAACGGCACAGAACTCGATATGCGAGGCGTTGTCGTTGTGGGACTGAGAGAAAACACGATCGCATGGGCGCGGTTGTATATGGAGCAGCTTGCCCAAGTTGTACAGGCAGACATCCTAAAAGGAGTCTAACTGCCAATCAGCTTTAATCACCTACAAGGAACAATCACGAATGGCACTAAGAAAAGCTGAAACCCCGTCAGGGCAGGGTGTGGGAGGACGGGGAAGAAGTCTTACCCCCCACATTCCCCACACTCAAAATCTTGTTATATCAGGGCTTTGCGATTAACTTAGTGCCATTTGGTATTGATCTGAGATACGTGCAAAAACTTATCACTTAGGTTTCATTCCTGGCAGGAACGGACGGGGGCTGGGTTAATGCTCAAGTTCTTCGCGCTAACGGCGGTTACGCTTAATTCAAATTCGGCATATTTCATCTTCAACGGGAGACGCGCGAGCCTATGCCTCAAGCTCAAGGTGGTCTGACTGCAACCTCGCTCAACGGCAAGCTTTACGTTTTTGGCGGCGAACAGTGGGTTCCAGAGCAGAGAGTGTTCGCAGAAAGTTGGGTATACGACCCGAAAACCGACGTTTGGAAAGCATTACTACCCTTACCAACTCCACGACATGGATTGGGAGCGTCAGCCGTTGGCAACCGAATCTTTGTGTTTGGTGGTGGAACCAGAACAGGCGGAAATGCTGCTACAGCGAGCCACGAAGTGCTAGTGTTGCCCACCAGGTGAGTGCTATGCACTAAATCTCGAAAGTTAAGAGAACACAGGAGAAGTAATCATGCAGATGCGAAAGCTAGGCAATCAAGGACTAATGGTTTCAGAGATGGGGTTGGGCTGCATGGGCATGTCTGAGTTCTATGGCAGCACTGATGATCAAGAAGCAATCGCTACCATTCATCATGCCATTGATCTAGGTATCAACTTCTTTGACACCGCAGATATGTATGGGCCATTCACAAATGAGCAGCTCGTTGGCAAGGCAATCCGCGATCGCCGCGATCAAGTGATTGTTGCGACCAAGTTTGGTAATGTTCGCACATCAGATGGGCAATTTCTAGGCGTGAGTGGTAAACCTGACTACGTGCGCTCTGCTTGTGATGCCTCTTTGCAGCGCTTGGGAATTGACACAATTGATCTCTACTATCAACATCGGGTTGATCCGACTATACCGATCGAAGAAACAATCGGAGCAATGGCAGAACTGGTACAGCAAGGCAAGGTTCGCTATCTTGGGATGTCAGAAGCAGCTCCAGCTACAATTCGACGAGCGCAAGCAGTTCATCCGATCAGCGCATTGCAAACAGAATACTCGCTATGGAGCCGCGATCCAGAGGATGAAATTCTTCCCACAGTGCGCGAATTGGGGATCGGCTTTGTTGCCTACAGTCCGCTAGGGCGCGGCTTCCTCTCTGGTGCAATTACCAAACCAGAAGATTTAGATCCAAACGATTTTCGCAGCCAATCTCCCCGCTTTCAGGGTGAAAATTTTTACAATAATCTGCAATTGGTCGAGCAAGTGAAGGCTATTGCGGCTGAAAAAAGCGTCACGCCCAGTCAGCTTGCTCTGGCTTGGCTCTTAGCTCAGGGTAAAGATATTGTACCGATCCCAGGCACGAAACGTCGCAAATACTTAGGAGAGAATGCAGCCGGAGCAGATATTACCCTTACACCAGAAAACCTACAGCGTATCGAAGTAGTTGCACCAAAAGGAATTGCTGTTGGAGAACGTTATGCACCTGGACATATGAGCAGTGTGAATCAGTAAACGCATTTAGAAATGAACAATCATCTTTCCCGCAGCCGTAGTCGCGGGTCTCGCCACCGCCGATATCTTCCACCGCAGCGGATCGGTCTGGACTGCTGTTATCGTTCATGTCGTTTTCAACTTGCCTACAATCCCGACGATGGTGCTTATCGGCGCGGGCTGATAGAACGGATCGGAGTTTGGGCAGAAGGTCAATATTGATTGAAACAGGAGAAACAGGATGATACTTGAAAATAAGGTGGCTTTAGGACAGGTACTTTTTGCCGGAGGATCGGGCTTGGTGGGGCGCACTGCCGTCAGGTGGTTCCGCGAGAGGCACCCCAGCGTTCGAGTGCTCGTCGGAGGACGGAACCTGCAATCGGCAGGTGAAGTCGCCCAGGAGGTAGGCGCTGCCGAAGCTGTTGCCATCGATCTCGATAAGCCCCGCTTGGGTCTCGGTGATGATTTCACAGTAGCTGCTGTGGTCATGTTGGCTCCCGAAGCCGGACTCAAAGGACTGAGCTACGCGCAGGACTTGGGCATCCCTTACCTGAACATCAACGCTGCCCTCACCGAAATCGGACCTGAGTTGGCGATGTTCGCGCATCGTGCGACTGCTGCACCCGTGGTGCTTGCCAGTCACTGGTTGGCGGGTGCGGCCACGTTTCTGGCACTGAATAGTGCCAAAGGCTTTGAGAGCATCCAATCCATTAGGCTTGGGGCAATCCTTGATGAGAAAGATCCAGCCGGGCCCGCGTCGCTCGAAGACATGGAGCGGGTACACGGGGCTGCTCCAGCCGCACTGGTATTCGAGGGTGGGCGGCGCGTATGGCTGTCCGGCGACGCAGCAAAGGGCAAGGTCGAATCAATCGACGATCGCTCGCTCGATGCCACCGCATTTTCCACGTTCGATATCGTGAGCCTCCAGGTTGCCACCGGAGCATCGGATGTACGCTTCGACTTGGTAACCGATGAATCATCCAGCCGCCGTCGGGGCGGTGGGGCGGCCGCCGAGATCGTCGTCGAGATTGAGGGCGAAGCCGATGGTCGAACGAAGCGATCGCGATCGATGCTGGAGTTCAAACATGGCGCAGCCTCACTCACGGGTATCAGCGTTGCTCTTTCCCTCTCGTCGGTGTTGGGACTGAACGACCGTTCTCCTGCCCGCCCTGGACTTTACCTACCGGAACTACTCTCAGATACCAAATGGTTTCTGGATGAACTCCGCAGTGCGGGAGCGACTATCTACGAAGACTCTAAGTCAACTCTACAGTTTTAGGTGGTAAATCAAATGATTCAGTACAAAGATTTTGCACCTCGGATTACTGAACGGGGACCCTTCGGCGGCGAGTTGGCAAGCTGTCTCAGCAACGCGAAATAGAGTCAAACTTACTGAACCAAGGAACACCATGAATAAGCCCAAGTTTTTTGTCACTCCCGGTTATGGGGAATACCTGCTGAATGAATTGCATTACCACAAGCGGTAAAAATTGGCGATCGAGTGGAGACATCAGGTCAAGGCGGGGTGGATGACAATCTGCAAATTCCCGAATTGCTTGCGGACGAGATTGCTCAGGCGTTTCGGAACGTAGAGCGAACCCTGGCGACTGCTGGTGCGGGTTGGGAGCATGTTGTCCACATCAACTCTTACCATGTTGGCGGGTTTCCCCCAGAGGTTAACGATGTGATGGTCAAGCTATTTCGTCATTACATGCCCAACCATGCCCCCATTTGGACAGAGATAGGAGTTGCGGCTCTTGGACTTCCAACGATGCGAATTGAAATTCGCGTTACTGCAATTGTTCCGTGAGTTTTGCACAAGCGGCAACGGGCTATTGCGAAGTTAGGGAGTTACCTCCGCTGAATGGTATCGAAATCCCGTCACTGTTTATTCTGAATCAAGGGAAGTTGACACAGATGGAATCTATGAAAGCAGCCGTATTAACTGCGCTTGGTGATGCTGAGAAGTTTGAGATTCAAACTGTTCCCAAACCAACACCGAAGGTGAATCAGGTGTTAGTCAGAGTTTGTGCAACCTCGATTAACCCGGTCGATTACCAAACTCGTCGTGGTGATTACAAGGAACTGGTTCGATTACCCGCCATCCTTGGAGTCGATGTTTCAGGGGTGATTGAGGCAATTGGCGAAGCCGTGACCGATTTCTCTTGGGATCAGGTCGTTCTGGCACACCAACGTCTAGAGCAGGGAGGAACACGGGGCAAAATTGTACTGAAATTTACAGAAAATTAGACTAGCTTCACAGCGTTAATAATTGCTAAACGGATTGGAGTTTGATTTTGTCCAGCAAAGCATCACAAGGGGGATGTTGATGAATGACCGACTAGAGCAGAACAAGAGAACCGTCACGGCGTTCTACGACCTGATGTTCAACCAGTGCCAGCCCCGCGAGGCCGTGCAGTGGTACTTGGGGCTACGTACACCCAGCACAACTCGCATGTGTCCGACGGCAAGGACGGGTTCATCGCGTACTTTGAGCAGATGGCGCGCGAGTACCCCGGCAAGCAGGTACAGTTCATGCGGGTGATCGCCGAGGGCGACTACGTGGTGTTGCACTGCCACCAGGTCTGGTCGGGTGAGCCGGACTGAGCAGGCATCGACATCTTCCGCTATCTTCTGCCACGTCTCCATTGCCTAATCCTCTCAAACAAAGGTTGTGTTTAAGATGGGTGGGTAGTTTATCAGGTGAAACATGACTCCAGCAAGATGTGAATCGGGAAAACCTTCTTATCATAGAGAAACGTGGCATTCGTCAGGAATCACGCATGACAATCAAGACACTCAATCACAGAAACACGATCAGCATTTCCTCTGGTAAAGAGACTTTGTCAGCGCAACAGTCCGTGGCAGTCGCCAAATGTGCAGAGCTGGCGGCATTAGCCGATCAGCATACTGATGCCAGGGGAGAGGGTTATCATCCAACCGCGATCGATCCTTTAGTCTTTGTGCGACAAAGCAATCCTTGCATCACCATCCAGGAAGTTAGCGAACCCCTATTCGCGATTGTGGTGCAGGGGCAAAAAAAAGTATCGCTGAATGAGGAAACGTTTCAGTACGGAATTGCTCAGTATCTGGTTCTTTCGGTGGATATGCCGCTGAGTGCCTGTATGGTAGAAGCGACCCCTGATCAGCCCTATCTCGGCTTGAAGCTGAAGCTAGACCCGATGCAACTCTGTGAGATTATTGCTCAAACGAATCTGGGCATCAGTCAGAAAGAAAGCCCAGTCAAAGGTTGGTGTGTCAGCGATGCCGCTCCACCCTTGATCGACTGCGTCATCCGGTTAGCAAAGCTGTTGGATACACCAGAGGATATTCCGTTTCTAGCACCGTTGATGATTCGCGAAATCTATTACCGTTTGCTTACCGATCAACAAGGTGAAGCGGTGCGTCAGATTGCGACCGCTGGCAGTAGTATGCAGCGTATTGCTGAAGTGATCCAACAGATTAAAGCTGATTTTACAAAGCCGCTGCGGGTTGAGGAACTCGCTGAACAGGCGAATATGTCGGCTGCATCATTCCATCGTCACTTCAAGGCAGTCACCTCCATGAGTCCACTGCAATATCAGAAGCAATTGCGACTGTTAACAGCCCGACAGATGATGCTTGCCGAGGTGATCGATGCCACTCAAGCGGCTTATCGGGTTGGGTATGAGAGTACGTCGCAATTCAGCCGCGAATATTCCCGCATGTTTGGTGCACCGCCCATTCGAGATATGGAACGGCTCCGGGTATCCTGAATGCCGTGCATCTTTTGAGAGGATCAGGCAACCATCTGCAAGGTTTGTGTATTCAAACTCCTGATTCTTGCTTATAGGATGAAACTATTCGAGTACAACAGTCTTTAACTGGGGTTCGGCGATCGTATCTTGCTCCTGCAATTAGGTGTTATCGATCGAGCCGCAGACTTCGCAGCCGTTAGGCTGCATACGATCAGTTTGGACAGTCGAAAATGACATATCTGCACTATAGTTTTGTGGCTCAGAGCGCAAACCAGTATCAAACCATATTGAGACAAAGAAGGTCTTGTATGAAAACACAATCAATGCTCAAAACATTGGCAGTGACGATCAGTGGCACAGGGCTGATTGGGCTGCTGGCTATTCCGGCGATGACGCAAGCGCGCACGGATGAGGCAGGTTTTCAGTCGAATGGGACTGCGGTTGAGCCAAGTCATGACTCAACCGCATTGAATAAGCAGCCTGCCCTCGATCAGTTTCCAGCGCTCGTAGATTTGGCTCAGGTAACTCAGTCCAATCAAGCAGACGCCGAGACTCAGGTGATCGAACAGCGCAACAAGGAAATCGTCCGGCAGTCTTTTGACGGTTGGCGCAACGGAACTGGCAACTTCTTTGACCTGCTCGCCCCAGAAGCGAGCTGGACGATTACGGGCACTGGCGCAACTGCGGGAACCTATCGCAAGCAAGCGTTACTCGATCAAGTCATTAACCCAACCAGTGCCCGATTATCGACCCCAATCGTGCCAACCGTACGCGGCATCTGGGCAGATGGCGATATGGTCATTGCCTTGTGGGATGGAGAGGCGACCGCTGGAGACGGCAGACCTTATCGGAATACCTACACCTGGTATTTCAGAATGCAGAACGGCAAAGCAATTGAAGCGATCGCCTTTCTGGATATGCAAGAGTTCAATGACCTGTGGACAAGAGTTTCACCGAGAAACTAGGGCTGGTCGCCATGTCGCTGAGCTAAAGCGACTTCCGCAACCTCAACAAGGAGAATAACCATGACAAACAACACGAAGATCGCATTGGTAACAGGAGCAAGCCGAGGACTGGGCAAAAATACTGCTTTGGCGCTTGCCAAAAAAGGAGTCGATGTGATCGTGACCTATCGCAGCAGCGAGGCAGAGGCAAGTCGCGTTGTCTCTGAGATTGCAGAAATCGGTGGTAAAGCCGCTGCCCTTCAATTGGACGCTTCCAGTACAAAACCCTTTGATGAATTTGCGGCACAGGTCAAACAGACACTTCAAGAGAAATGGCAGACCGAGCAGTTTGATTTTCTGGTAAACAATGCAGGAATTGGTATCCATAAGCCGTTTGCCGAAACCACGGAGGACGATTTCGATCAATTGATGAACATCCAATTCAAAGGCGTTTTCTTTCTCACCCAAAAGCTGTTGCCCCTGCTCAAGGACGGCGGACGGATTGTGAATCTTTCGTCGGGTCTTGCTCGTTTTACGCTGCCGGGCTACTCAGCCTATGCCAGCATGAAAGGCGCGATCGAGGTGCTAACTCGATATATGGCAAAAGAACTGGGACACAGACAGATTGCCGTTAATGTTGTGGCTCCGGGCGCGATCGAAACCGATTTTGCGGGCGGTGCAGTCCGTGACAATCCAGAAATCAACAACTTCCTCGCTTCGCAAACCGCGTTAGGTCGTGTGGGTCTTCCCGATGATATCGGCGGAGCGATCACAGCATTGCTCTCCGAAGACAATCGCTGGGTGAATGCCCAGAGAATCGAAGTCTCTGGTGGTCAGTCTATTTAATTCCAATCCACCTCAACAGTCAGGAGAACTATCATGTTGAATGTAGAAAACAAAGTGATTGCTATCACCGGAGCTAGTAGTGGTATTGGTGAAGCCACCGCAAAGCTGCTCGCCCAAAATGGCGCAAAAGTCGTTTTGGGGGCACGGCGGACAGACAAGCTAGAGAAGCTAGTCAAGGAAATTCACGCATCCGGTGGTACAGCAGAATTCAAAGCGGTCGATGTCACCGCTCGCGAAGATGTGAACGCATTTGTTGAGTTTGCCAAAGACAAATTTGGTCGCGTCGATGTCATTTTTAACAATGCAGGCGTGATGCCCCTATCGCTGATGAATGCCCTGAAAGTCGAGGAATGGGACAACATGATTAATGTGAATATCCGGGGCGTATTAAATGGTATCGCGGCGGGGCTACCGATTATGGAAGCGCAAGGTGGCGGGCAAATCATCAATACTGCGTCCATTGGTGCCCATGTAGTAGTACCCACTGCGGCAGTTTACTGTGCAACCAAGTATGCGGTTTGGGCAATTTCTGAAGGACTGCGGCAGGAATCCCAAAATATTCGCGTCACCACCATATCTCCGGGTGTCGTTGAAACTGAACTGGGTTCTGATATTACCGATGAGTCATCCAAAGGCTTGTTAAAAGAATTTCGCAAAACTGCACTTCCCTCAGAGGCGATCGCCAGAGCCGTTTTGTACGCTGTGTCCCAGCCGGACGATGTTGATGTTAATGAAGTGATTGTCCGCCCAATCCGCCAGACGATGATGTAAATATCGGACGACATCACTCCATCTCATCACTGACTTATTCAAGTCTTCAAACCACAAAATCGTGAAAATAGGGCAACGCAAAAATAAGCATTTCAGGATTTAAAAGCGGCCATTTTATCGGTTCTTGTCAGATTTTGGTGATGATGAAAGGTTACGCGCTTTAAGGCAGAAGGCAGGAGGCAGAGGGCAGAAGGGTTTAAAACGTTTTCTTATCCGGGCGTGGGATTTGTGACTTCAAGGGGCGATCGCTTACGGCTTTCAAGTGATGCAGATGTTCTATAATCCTTGCTATGCTTCAATTGTGGGAATTTTTCCTTCCTCTTCCTTCTGCCCTCTGCCGTCTGCCTTCTGCCTTACCCCAACCAAGATCACCAAAAGTTGCCAAGAACCATTTTATCCTTTAATTCCGGCCACTTTATCGGTTCTTGGCAACTTTTGGTGATGATGAAAGGTTACGCGCTTTAAGGCAGAAGGCAGAGGGCAGAAGGCAGTGTCACTGGAACGATAACTTGGCAGAAAAGGACGGCTTATGCTTCCAATCGCCAAAAGGACAAATTATGGTTCTAAGCCCCAAACTTAAGCCCAGCGAGGATGTAAAAAATAGAACTAGTGTTGAACCAACGTTTTTATTAGGTTTAAAGGATACTTCCATTTTGGGACTCGCGGATAGCTTTATGCTTCCATTTTGAGTCAAAAGACAAGTTATCCTTCCAATGTTAGGACTTACTGACAATCCAGTAACGCAGCAATAATAGTTTCAGACATTGAAATACTCGGTTATGCTTCCAGACCCTGAAATCTTTTGGGTATAGTGACACTGATCGAAATGACCCTGTTTCACCTTTTGCCGAACGCGAGAGGTGGAATGAGACAGTCTATTGACGCAGATAAATATAGAGTCACGAGGAAAATCTTGTGTATGTAGTTTTCGGTGCGACTGGACAGACGGGGTCTGCGGTTGCTGACGCTTTGCTTGAAAAAAATCAGTCGGTGCGCGTCGTTTTGCGCTCGGACAAAACCGCCGCCGCTTGGCGGGCGAAAGGCGCAGACGTTGTTTTTGCGGACATCAGCGATTCAGAAACGATGACCAACGCGATGCGGAACGCGGACGCTGTTTACGCGATGAATCCGCCTGCATACAACGTCGCCGATATGTTCGCCGTGGCGAGAGGCATCGGTGAGCGTTACGTTGCCGCCATCAAAAATTCCGGCGTGCAGAAAGTCGTGTTGCTGTCTTCGATCGGCTCGCAACACGCTTCAGGCACGGGAAACATTTTGACGACGCACATTTTGGAGACAATTTTCGGCAAATTGAAAATTCCCGTCGCTTTTTTGCGGGCGTCGGCGTTTATGGAAAATTGGAGCAGCGTGGCGAAGATTGCCGCTGAGCAAGGCATTTTGTCGAGCTTCTACACGCCGCTTGAGCACAAGATTCCGATGGTTTGCGCCGCAGATATAGGACGTACCGTTGCCCAAGCGATGACCGAAGATTGGACGGGTCAGCGCATCATTGAACTGCACGGTGCAGCAGATTATTCGCCGAACGATGTTGCCGCCGCTTTTGCCGCTGCTCTCGGACGCGACGTACGGGCAGTCGCTGTCCCCGAAAGCGATTGGCAGGCAACGATTTCCAGATTTGGATTCTCGCCTGAAGCCGTCAACAGTTACAGCGAGATGATGCGCGGCTTTAATTCGGGTCACATTGTTTTTGAAGGTGGCAGCCACCTTCAAACAATCAAGGGGCAAACGATGATTGCAGATGCCATTGGCAAAATGATCGCAGAACAAACTTAAATCAAAAATTTTACCCATAAAGGAATACATCATGACGACAACACTTGTGGGCAAAGTTGCACTGGTTACAGGCTGTTCACGCGGGTTAGGAGCGGCGATCGCCAAACGTCTGGCTCACGATGGGGCAGCCGTCGCGCTCACCTACACTTTGTAATCCCCAAACTCAACCAGGAGAATATGACTCACTACGACTACATTGTGATCGGCGCAGGTTCGGCAGGCTGCGTGGTTGCCAATCGGTTGACCAAAGATCCTGAAACAACTGTGTTACTTCTCGAAGCAGGCAATCCAGATACGAAACCAGAGATTCACATTCCAGCAGAATGTGTCAATCTGTTAGGAACTGATGTGGACTGGGGCTATTTCTCCGAGCCAGAACCCTACCTGAATCACCGCAAAATCTTCTGTTCCCGTGGCAAAGTTCTGGGGGGCAGCAGTTCGATTAATTTCATGACCTATGTTCGAGGCAATCCTCATGATTATGACCACTGGAAGGAATTGGGAAATTTCGGTTGGAGTTATCAGGATGTTTTACCTTATTTCAAAAAATCGGAACACTCCTTACGAGGTGAATCTGAATTTCATGGAATTGATGGGGAACTGAGTGTAACCGATCTGATTGCGCCGACTGCGATCGCTCAACGATTTGTAGAGGCTTGCGTCGCAGCCGGATATGACTATAACCCTGACTTCAACGCTAAACAACAAGAAGGAGCAGGACGCTATCAAGTTACGATTAAAGATGGCAAGCGGCATAGTGCTGCTGCGGCTTTTCTTGTACCCATTCTCCAGCGTTCCAATTTGACCATCACCACTGGAGCATTGGTGACTCGATTGTTATTTGCAGGAACCCGCACCGTTGGAGTGGAATATCTACACGAAGGAACCCGGCATCAAGTTCAGGTCAATCAGGAAGTGATTTTATCAGCAGGTGCGTTCGATTCGCCGAAACTACTAATGTTGTCTGGAATTGGTAATGCAGAAGAACTGCGATCGCTCAATATTCCGGTCGTAGCCGATCGACCCGGTGTGGGTCAAAACTTGCAAGACCATATTCTTATTCCTATTGTGTATCAAGCAACTCAGGATCTACACTACGCAAGCACGAGCGGGATTGGAGAAGCTGGACTATTGCTGCATAGCGAGGTCAATTCGGAGGTTGCACCTGATTTGCAGTTCTTCTTCAATCCTACCCAGTTCCTTCCACCTGGCTATGCTCCCGCTGAGTTTGGATTTACAGGGGCTGTCACGTTGACCCATCTGCAAAATGTCGGTAGTGTTAGCTTGCGTTCGTCTGATTCCACAGATCCACCCCAGTTTCAGATGAACTATCTGCAAAGTGAAACGGATGTGCAAAAGCTCGTTTTCTCAATTAAATTAATGCGGCAATTACTTCATACCAGTTCCTTGGATGAGTTTCGCGGTGCAGAAATCGCTCCGGGTGCCGACATTCAGAGTAATGAAGCCCTTGAAGCATACATTCGGGACACTGCTAGCACAGTGTCCCATCCGGTCGGCACTTGCAAAATGGGAACTGATCTGATGGCGGTGGTAGACCCGGAACTTCGAGTACATGGCATTCAAGGGTTGCGAGTTGTTGATGCCTCTATCATGCCAAAGATCACGACAGGAAATACAAACGCACCGACCATCATGATTGGTGAAAAAGCAGCAGATTTAATCAGGAAAAATTCATGACAGTCATTTCAGTGACTCGGTTACGATTACGATCACCTTATTATCAACCAGCTTTTCTAGAGTATGCCGAGCGCACCTACGACCAAGCAAAACAGGCTCCTGGCAACATTCATACGACTACACGAGCACAAACCGAGATGATTACCTACGATTTGCTAGCGATCGTGCCTGCCCAGTGTTCTAATATCTGGAGATTAAATTAATGGCAATTCTGAAACAATTCGGGATTCTATTTGGGTTGGGCAGTGTGGGAATTGTCATGTTCACGATCGCGTCTATTCCTTTAGTCGAGCAACAGTTAGCGAAACTGTCTCCAGAAATACTGGAAAAAGTGCCGCCATTAGGGATTTTAATGTTTCTGCAAGGACTACAGTATTCAATTCTACTGGCAATCAGCATTTTAATCGGAATTGGTTGTGCCTATCGTGTTGGATTAAGCTCCCATTTGATTGATCATTGGGTGTTTCACACCGCTAAGTCTCCATCTTTTGCCGTTGAGATGAAGTGGAGCTTGGGTGTGGGTGCAGCGGCGGCGATCGTTCTCTTGTTGCTCGATCAGTTGATGCAACCTGTCTTACCTGAAGCGCTACGGGCAGCCAATAATACAGAGCCAAGTTGGTTGAATTTTCTCACAGCAATGTTCTATGGCGGCATCACTGAGGAAATTTTGATGCGCTGGGGTTTAATGTCGCTGCTTGTTTGGATCGCGTGGAAAGGGCTAAAACAAGGCGTTACGTTGCCAAGTCAAGGGATTTACCAGGGTGCGATCGTTCTAGCCGCGTTGGTATTTGGACTACTACACCTGCCAGCGACTGCCGCGATCGTTCCCCTCACTCCAGTTGTGATTATTCGGGCGTTGTTACTGAATGGGATTGTGGGGATTGCGTTTGGCTGGCTCTTTTGGCAATATTCGCTAGAAGCTGCAATGTTAGCCCATATCAGCTTTCATGTTTTTGCCTCTGTTCTTAGCGGTTTACTGGCAAGGTTGGCTTAAGTTTTGGAATAGATATCGTAGGGCTAGCACTGCCCACAAAGCTTTACCGTGAAAGGTTTTAAAAAGAAAGGTTTTAAAAATGCTGGGCAATGCCCACTACTTGAATTGATGCTCAACTCTACAGTTTTAAGGTGGTAAATCAAATGATTCAGTGCAAAGATTTTGCGCCTCGGATTACTGAACGGGGACCCTTCGGCGGAGCTTCCGATTATGAATCCTTCTCTGAGGTTGTGAGTGAGGTCAATCAGTGGATTGAAAATACAACGATACAGGTGATCAATGTTGAAACCGTTGTTTTACCAGATAGCTTGAAAAGCACAAGTGATGGTGTCTACGGCGTGACAGTCAGTAATGGGGTCTACCCAGTGATGATCAGCCAGGGCGTTACAGTCAATTGCTTTCAATGTGTGCGTGTGTGGTACAGAGAATAAGCTTCACCGGAGAAGAAATAATGAAACGATTTACCTTGTTTACTTTTCTGTACCTCGCGCTCGGAGTTTGCCTGAGTGCGATCGCACTTGGATACCCAAACCTGCCTTCGGGTCTTCAAAGAAGCTTGTTCATCAGTGCAGGAACCTCCTACATTGTTTGTCTCCTCAGCACCTTCCCATTTTGGCGCGAGAGGACGATCCGCTTCTATCGCAGACGGAATTCAGCGGTAATTCTACCCTGGTTGCTGATTGGATTCAATATTGTTTGGATGATCTGGGAGGTTCAGAGTCAGAACTGGACGATGGAAGCCATTTTACAAGCGTTTTCGCGGCTAATATTTGTCTTAGGGTTTGCAGAAATCATTGTGATTACATGGCAAGTGAATTCTGAACATTAGTGTCTAAATCAGATGATCCTGAAACGAACTCGCTCTACACCGATCGGAGCAAGCAGATGGAGTAATAACTCCGACACGAAATCGATGCTAACTAGAACTGATCCATCAGGAGGACAATCATGAAACTTCAAACCATTTTCAGATTAATAACGATCGCTACAGGATTGCTCGGAGGTTCATTCACTCATCCCGCGATCGCCCACAGCATTCCTCCACAACAAACCTCCCCCATTCTGATCGCCACTGCCTACACTGATTTAACCTTACCTACCTTACGCCAAGGCGATCGCGGCAGAAACGTGCAATTGTTACAGCACATCCTTCAAGACAGTGGCTCTTTAGGAGCCGCAGGTGTGAGGTTAGACAATCCAAGAGGGGCGATCGTCGATGGCATCTTTGGTGCGGTAACAGCGTCTGCGGTACGCGATCTCCAGCGACGATACAAAATCCCAGTTACAGGGCGAGTCAATCCAACCACCTGGGAAGTCCTGGATATGCACGCAAACCCCTATCGATCGCCACTTCCCTGGAAACAACAGAACATTACACAACCACAAGCCACAAGAGATTTCTAATGAACCGAAAGATTCTTTCAACCAAAATCACAACCACAATCGCAATCACAATTCTGTTCGGCATACTCCTACTGTTCAATTTTCCATCCCTGGCTCAAGTCAGTTCACAAGTGATTCCCAGAATCGAAGTGATCGAAAGTTCTGAAGGAATTCCACCCAGCTACCGTTTAGTCATTAGCCGGTCGCAGGACAATGTTTATGTCTTCTGTCCGACTGACTTCGAGCCACAGTTGGACTATCTGCGAAATGTGAAGGCGATTCAATGTAAGTCGTTTACCAGTCCCTAGAAGTAAACCAGTGAGGGGCAACAGCAAACAACTCACACCACTTTGTTGCTTTGAACAGAGGAGAGATTCAGATGTCAGAGAACAATAAAGCAATTTTAGAAGCGGCAAACGCAGCGATCGCGCTCAGGCAACTATGAAGGATTCTTGTCGTTCACGTCGTTTTTAACCTGCCTACTATCCCGCTGATCGCAGTCGCTGGCATGGGCTGAGATGCGATTGGAGTTCAATTTTTGAAGGTCAATATTGATTGAAACAGGAGAAACAGGATGATACTGCAAGATAAAGTGGCGTTAGTTACTGGAGGAACATCGGGCATTGGTAGAGCAACGGCGATCGCTTATGCTCAACAACAAGCAAAGGTGGTGGTGGTGGGTCGTCGAATTGATGAAGGTGAAGAAACTGTTCGATTGATTCAGGAAGCTGACGGAGAGGCTATTTTTGTGCAAGCAGATGTCACGAAAGAAGCCGATGTTAAAGCAATGGTTGATAAATCGGTTAGCGTTTTTGGTCGGTTAGATATTGCCTTTAATAATGCAGGAACGGTCGGTGAAAATCCCTCTTTGATTGAGCAAACAGAAGCGGAATACGATCGCACGATGAACGTCAATGTCAAAGGCGTTTGGTTGTCGATGAAATATGAAATCGCTCAGATGTTGAAACAGGGAAGTGGTGCAATCGTCAATACGGCATCTGCGGTTGGAGTCATTGCACTTCCTAACATACTCCTCTACACCGCGAGTAAACATGCGGTAGTAGGTTTAACAAAAGCTGCTGCACTCCAATATGCCAAAGCGGGTATTCGCATCAATGGTGTTGCACCAGGGTCAATTCAAACATATCTGTTTGAAGCAGCTACAGATGAAGTCAAAGCTTACTTGGCAGGACTTCACCCGATCGGACGAGTTGGAACACCGCTTGAAGTTGCAAATGCAGTCCTGTTTTTATCATCTGACATGGCATCGTTCGTAACAGGTGAAACGTTGATGATAGACGGTGGGTTTGTAGCGCAGTAGTCGAAAGGCAGTGCGAAACGTTGCGACCAAGTAGTGATCGACACCGATATGAATCTCGCAGATAGCGACTTTGCCGCAGGGCAGACCAATGTTTAAAACTGCAAAATCACGACAAGAGACACTGAAATTCGACCTCTCTGGATTTCGACTCTCATTTCAACCGCTGCAACGCGTAGCCCTTTTCGTTCTGGCGCTACTCTTTACCACTCATTTCGCCTCCGCTTGCTCGGAGTTCACAACCATGATGCCTATCACCTATCCTGAAACCAGGCGAGTCGATGTCATCGAAGAACATTTCGGACAGGCGATCGCCGACCCCTATCGCTGGCTGGAAAACGATGTCTGCAACGACAAGGAAGTCGCCGCCTGGGTCGATTCGCAAAACAAAGTCACCAACTCTCATCTCAATACGCTGCCCGGTCGAGAGATTTTCAGAGATCGGTTGAAACAGTTGTATAACTATGAGCGGTTCTCTATTCCGGTCAAGAAAGGTGGACGGTATTTCTACCTCTATAATTCCGGACTTCAAAACCAACAGGTTCTCTATGTCCGCGACAGTGTGAATGGCGCAGGGCGCGTACTGATCGATCCGAACAGTTGGGCAAAGGACGGGGCGACCGCACTTGCCGAGTGGTCAGCTTCTGATGATGGCAAGCGCGTGGCTTATGCGGTGCAGGATGGCGGTACCGACTGGCGCACGATTCGGGTACTGGACGTGAACACGGGCAAGGTACTCGACGATCAGGTCAAATGGGCGAGATTCACCAGCATCGCATGGACTAAGGATGGATCTGGCTTTTTCTACGCCCGTTACCCTGAACCGAAGCAGGACACCGAATCGCAAGCAAGCGTAGCCAACCATGCCGTCTATTTTCATGCGATCGGCACCCCCCAGGCGCAAGATCGGCTGGTCTATACAAACCCGGATCAGCAGAATATGCTGCATACCTTGAGGATCACCGAAGACGGGCGTTACGTCGCGATTGTTTCCACGCCCGTTTCAATCGGCAACACACTGACCGTGGTGGATCTCCAGAGCGCCGACTGGAAACCCCGCAAGCTGGTCGATAATCTTGATAATTCATGGCTGATCGTCGGCAATGTGGGGACGAAGTTCTTCCTCATGACTAGCCAGGACGCGCCGCGCTACAAGGTCGTGACGATGGACATCGCCGCCGCTGACCCAGTGAGCAGGGATGTAGTGCCGGAGCAGGATTCGGTTTTGGGCAATGCGTCGCTGGTCGCTGGACGGTTGCTGATCTCCTATCTGGCTGACGTGAAGACGGAAGTTCGACGCTACACGCTCGATGGCAAGGCTGATGGTGTGGTGAAGCTGCCCGGTATCGGTACCGCTGGCGGTTTTAAGGGTAAACAGAGCGACCCGGAAACCTTCTTCATCTTCACCAGCTTTAACGCTCCGGACGTGATCTATCGATATGATGTCGCCAGCAACACAGCGCGGGTGTGGGCACAACCCAAGGTTGCGATCGATCTCAGCCAGATCGCAGTCGAACAGCGTTTCTACAGGTCGAAGGATGGCACCCGTGTCCCAATGTTTATCGTCCGACGCAAGGATGTGACCCGTCCGGCACCGACCCTGCTCTATGCCTATGGAGGATATGGAATCCCCCTGGTTCCTGCTTTCTCGCCGGATTCTCTGGGGTGGGTCGAACAAGGCGGAGTGTACGCGATCGCCAATATTCGCGGCGGTTCCGAATATGGCAAGGCATGGCATGAAGCGGGTCGTCGTCAGAATAAGCAAAACGTCTTCGATGATTTCATCGCAGCGGGCGAGTATCTGAAGGCGCAGGGGATCACCCCACAAAACGGCTTGGCGATTCAGGGCGCCTCGAATGGCGGACTTCTAATTGGCGCGGTGGTCAATCAGCGCCCGGATTTGTTCGCCGCCTCGCTGCCCCAGGTCGGTGTGATGGACATGCTCCGCTTCGACCAGTTCACGAGCGGGAAAACATGGGTAGACGAGTTTGGGTCTCCAGCACGGGAAGCGGATTTCCGGAACCTCTTGAAATATTCGCCTTATCACAACATCCAATCTGGCAAGGCATATCCCGCAATCCTCGCCACCACTGCCGACACGGACGATCGCGTGGTGCCGGGTCATAGCTTCAAATATGTCGCCGCGCTCCAGGCAGCGGGTATCGGACTCAAGCCGCACTTTGTCCGCATCGAGACACGCGCGGGACATGGAGCGGGCAAACCTACGGACAAGATCATTGAGGAAACGGCGGATATGTGGGCTTTTGCCGCTCATTGGACGGGGCTGGATGTGAAGCCAGCGAAGTGATCGCGTCAAACAAATCAACATACGTCGAACTAATCGAGGAAGCTTCAGAAGGCAGGAGGCAGGAGGCAGAAGGGAACCCACGTTTTTAAAAGTGGGATTGAAGCAGGGACGCTTTGTATCTCGCGCTATGCGTCTCGATACAATTCTTTTTTTAACTGGGCTTTATACCCAGAACTGAAGTTTCTATTAATACTTTTTTCCTTGTGCCCTCTGCCCTCTGCCTTTCTTGGTAACGCCTCACACCACTCTATTTCCGTCAAGGCGTAAGTCCTAACAAACTAATTTACAGTCCGCGCTTTGGTGGGGTCATCGATGACCCCGTTGATACCTGAACCCATTAACAACTAGCTCGAAGGAGTTTATCCCCATGTCTCACATTTCTTCTAACCACAAGCAAGATCGTGGTCTACCCACACAAGGCTGTGAGCCAACGGTTTCCGCTAAGAGGAGAACCATGCTTGTGAGCAAGCCTCACGTCCGAAGCTCGCTAATGATTGGGGCGGTGATATTGGTTCTTAGTGCCTGCGGCCAGCCCACATTCGGGCACCCGTCAGAGCCAGGAGGAAAGATCCCTGCAAAGCTGGAACGCTTCTACAACCAGAAGCTGACCTTCGGCTCGTGCGAGGGCTACGCCACTACGGATGCCGACGCTAAGGACTTCGCCAACGACACCTTCAAATGCGCCCGGCTTGAGGTGCCGCTCGACTACCAGAACCCCGGCGGGCGAACCGCGCAGATTGCACTGCTGCGCGTACCGGCTCAGGGCAAGCCGAGCAAACGAATCGGCTCCCTGCTGGTCAACCCAGGCGGCCCCGGCTTCTCAGGGATGAGCTACGCGGTCACGGTGGCAAAGGCCTCGGCCGACAGTCCGATCGCCAAGCAGTTTGACCTGATCGGGTTCGACCCACGCGGGGTTGCGGCCTCGACACCAGCCCTAGACTGCTTCACCGATGCCGAACGAGAGGCCGACTTGTTGGTCAACTCGATCAACTCCGGGGGCAACGACTACACCGACCACGAGACCCGTCAATTGTACCAAAAATGCGCCGAGCGTTCCGGCGGTGAGGACGTGCTGGCTCACGTCGGCACGCGCGATGTCGCCCGCGACATGGACGTACTCCGCGCGGTGCTCGGCGATGAAAAGCTCTCCTTTTTCGGCACCAGCTACGGTACCCGACTCGGCGCGATTTACGCCGAAACCTTCCCGCAGAACGTGCGGGCCATGGTGCTCGACGCCGCGGTCGACCCCACCATCGGCACCACCGAGCGTCGCCTCGTCCAGTTCGCGGGTTTCCAGCGTGCCTTCGACAACATGGCGGCCTTCTGCGCTAAAACCGCGACTTGTCCGCTCGGCACCGATCCCAAGCAAGCTACCGCCGCCTTCCAGCAGATCGTGCGGCCACTGATTGATAAACCGATCATCACCGCAGACGGACGCAAGGTTACTTACACCGCCGTAATTGACGGTGTGACCACTGGGCTTTACGGCGAGACGCTCTGGCCTGCGGTGATCCAAGCCATCACCGAACTCAAGGCCGGAAGCGGTAAAACTCTGCTGTTCTTGCGCGACATCCTCAGCCAGCGCAGTGCCGACGGTAGCTATGGCAATGGCAACGAGTCCCTGGTGGCCATTAACTGCCTCGACGAGGAACGCCACACGCCCGAGCAGGAGAGCGCGATGACGCGCGACATTTTCAAGGTCGCACCGTTTCTGGACACTGGCCGACCCGTCAACGCCCGCGACTTCTGTGAGCATTGGCGCGTGAAACCCACCCTCGGCTACCCCTACGCCCAGAACATCAAAGGACTCCCTAAAACCTTGGTCGTGTCGGTCACCCGCGATCCGGCCACCCCGCACGAGGGCGGCATCAGCCTCGCCAAGACGCTCGGTGCAAGCCTGCTGACCGTCGAGGGCGAACAGCACGGTGTAGCCCTCACCGCCGGCAATGCGTGTGTCAACGACATCGTCGCCGACTACCTCATCGGTCTCAAAATCCCCGCAGACGGCGCTCGCTGCGTCCTTTAGGCGCGTTGGGACACTAGGGGAGATCCAATAAAATGCCCAGCCGTATCAATAATATTTTTGGCACAACCGAGATATCTAGGCGCTTTCGTCCTGCGGGGCGAAAGCGACGACTGGGCGTTTTATTATTTGGATCTCCTGTAAAACGTAAGAATTCAATTACGGGTTCAGGTTTATGCAGTTTTTGCCTCAGTTCCTGAAATTGGTCGATGTTCATAGTCTGGATATTGATGAGGTGGGACGAGCAGACAGCACTGTGATAAATTTACCATCAGTTATAAATTGTTGATTAACGAAGCCAAAGATAAAACCAGTCAGGTGCAATCACTACTTGTAATGCTCCATTTAAATTTGTTAGCACATTTGAAGTCATGTTGCAAAAATAGTGTACGTGATCCAGTTTTGACTTCAATCGGCTGTAGAATAGCAAATAAAAGCAATCTTTGGTTTAATATTTCCGCTCTTACTTGTTTGTAGAAAGTAGTAATTTATGACAGAAACACAACAAGAAGAAATCATAAATTTACGGGCATTGAATTTAACACCCAAACAGATAGCCCGAAAATTGGGTATTAAAGTGTCAGAAGTGAATGCAGCGATTCAAAATCAAGCACAGCAAACCACATTAGATAGATTGACAAAAGGAGAGCTAGACCCTGTATATCAGTGTTTAGCAAGCGATAGTCTTATCCAATTGTTGCCGAAAATCCCGCCAGAAAACAGCATCAAAAATCTGCTGACAAAAATCCTACCTGTAAAAAACAATGACGATATCGATCGCGGTTTAGGATTGGTAGTGATTGCAAGAGTTGCTCGATACAATCAAATCACGGTCTGTAGCTACCTTTTAGATATATGGTGCTTGGGTGTTAAAGATACCATCTCACCACGTACAGTAGACAGGATAAAATTTAAAGAATTTACAGAATCACTATTCGAGCCATTTCCCGGAAAACCGCACCTTGTTCCCCTTGAAGTTGCTCAAGGGATGATATTTAGTGCTTGCGAATACGCAGAAAGCTTAGGATTTCAACCACACAAAGACTTTTCTAAATCGCGTTCGCACATCGGAGAATGGGATGGGACAATACGTATTGAATGTGGTCGTGATGGGAAACCATTTTATGTCAATGGCCCCCATGATAACAACCCTAAAAAAATCATGGAAACATTGAAGAGAAGCAGAGGTGAAGGTAATTTTGATTTTCTGATTGGTTCAGATCCTATTGAAAAGAATTTTTGGTAAATGCAATTAACTTGATTTTCTGGTGCGTCATTACGATGTCATCCAGGTTTGAAATACTCAGCGCAGTGAATGTACTCAGTTTCACTGCTCCCCTTTGGCATGGCGAACACACGGTTGGGTTGCAGCACCTGAAGTCCTTCAACGACTTGCCCCAAGAGTGTCAGCAAGTTTAGGAGATAAGCGATGGCGCTGTTTCTCCTACTGTAAGTGATTGCATCAGTAGGTTATGGAAAAACGAAAATTTGGAAGATGCCCCAAGTGCTGTGCTGAAGTACTTGGGGGAGTTGAAGCGACCGTATTTAACTGCTGTGCAGGAGAAGCTGTTGGGTTTGATTGACTGGAGTTTAGACTAAGCCATACAAAATGACCCAGCAGGGCTGAGTTAATCAGA
>NZ_JBDNJQ010000032.1:0-59155 GCF_051172895.1 Nostoc sp. CALU 1950
TAACAGTAGAATTGCTCTCTCCTAAGTGTACTGAACTGGACTGATAACCGCTATATGACTTCTAGGGAATAACATTAGCCACGACGAAACAGAGTTTCGAGATAAACTTGGGAAACACCGCGATCGCCATCAGCATTTTGCAGCAGAAACAGAGAGATAGCTGCGGTAATAAGCCGATGCTCATCCCAATCAGGATGTTTTTCTAAGTAGGTGTTGAGAGATTGATGTAGTGTTTCGGGAAGAGTAGTAAAGATGTTTTGGGTTGAGTTCATATAATAAAAGCTTCAGAAAAAGCAAATCTAATAGGGACAACAAGCTAGAGGTGATGCACTGCAAGTAATGTTTCACCTCATTCAATGCTCGCCGAACCACTGATACTAACAACTGAAAGTTTTATACAGTTGATGCTCAAAATGGAACAGGGGGCAAAGGCTAGTCGATTTATTTTGTGCTGATTGGCTGAGTTTGTCAATGTTGCAAAATATTAAAGAGAAATATAGAAAAAATAAATAATTACGTGAAAGCTAGGGTTAGAAGTAGGTTTTGTTTACGTTACGTAATAATAACTCAGTAAAGCAGACTGATTGCTACAGACATGACAAAATACCCATTGGGTGAACAGAAGCCGATTATCTTGTAAAACAACTGTGAAAAACAGCAGAAATAGCTGTGGAAAGTCTGTGGAATCTGCCAGAAAAAGTAGAGGTAATGATAAGAATTGCAAAAAGTTCACCCTTTGTAATCTCTGCCGTTGCAGTGTAATATCAGCCTCAGTATTCCCAAGGAGCTAATCATGAGAGGATGGGTAAACGATCCACATTCAGGAGGGGTAAAAATCCCGGAGCAGGTCAAACAGAGAACAAAGCACCGGATATTAGCTTATGCAGAACAGCATTATGCAGGAAAATACATAGGTATTGATGTGCGTTTTAAGGGATATTTCTGTTACATAGATGCTTATAAAGAAGCATTTTTACCAGACAATGATGACCTATCAATGTTTAAAATAACACGCTCTGAATATATAGAGAGAGCCAAAAATACACCAATTCATCTGTGTCGATTGCGGTACAAAGGGAATGAAGAGAAATGGACAAAGGCTTTTTATACCTATAGTAATGAAAAGTACGAACCTAGCGTATTTAACAATGGTACTTTTTATGGGACACCAGAAGAGGCATTTCAAAGTTCAGCATTGTACTTAGATTAAGTAAATTCTGATAACTGTTAGTTATGAATGTTAGATATACAATATTACTTTCAAGTCCACCTGCCACGGAACATTTAGATAGCGTTAAAATGGCAGCATTAAGATTAACAAATAATCAGGTAAGTATCAAAATACAAGTAAAAAGGGAAGGTAAATATTCCGCATTAATCACTGATTTTACTATGAAAGATGCTGCACAATATAAAGTAGTAGATGAAATTGACAAAGAATTTAAATTATGGATTTGGCATTTTGGAGATTATGAAGATAGTACAATTTCATTTTCTTAACATTCAACACTTTTGATATTACTACTGTGATTCTAAGCAGAATTTGACTTGATTTTGGTCATCTGTCTGACTTGACCGCCTGATACACAATATTACGATTGCACGTCTTGATAACAGAGTGCGATAGTAAGTGATACAACTGCTGAAAGCGCTGTTGCTGCCCAAATGTGATTCCAGGTTGTCCAGTTTTTTAGTAGCTAGCTCCTCCAGCTATTACACCTCAGACCTTGCACCCTAGTACCGCAAGGCGGAATTTAAAATTCAAAATTAATACATCGTATACGTTTCATTGATCTGGGATGGGTGGTTTATTTATGCCGTCCTGTACTAGTTTTAGTTAACATAGAAATTCCCCTGACATTGCAAATCAACTATGCCCAAGACTTGGAATATCAAGATAGATAACTATTTTCAAGCCAACCCAAATTGCATCATCGCCACCGCCCATGTAGACTCGTTCCCTATAGACCTGCCGCTAGAACCGAACATCCGCGAACCAAACCGTAAAAGCGCGACCTACAGACAAATCTTCGACTCACTAACGACCGAACCTGGAAAATTCTTCTCTCGCCACAGTGGAATCGTTCTGTCAGCCAATAAAACTAAACCTGTCAAAAACAAAACTGAACTAGAGCTAGAAGTCTTAGAAGCTAACGAGGGGGGTAGTGATGGCATTATTAACGGTGGTCACACAGTTTTAGCCTTTGAGCAAGCGAAAAATTACAATTACAATTTAAGTCAAGCCAGAGTAAAAGTTACGATTCACATCGGGCTGACTGAAGAATCAGCCAAAGACATAGCCCTAGCTTCAAATACTACAACGCCAGTAGATTCTCGCTCCAAAGTCAACGCTAGGGGTGATTACAAATTCATTAAGCAGTATTTAGCCCAGTTAGAACAGAAGGAAGATAGAAAACTCCGCATCGCTTATTATCAAAACCAAAGCGGCGCTCCCAGAAATGCCCAGTGCAATGTGAACCATTTGCTGAAGTTGATTAACTGCCTCGATAGAAATAGATACAACCCCGACGGCAATAAACGAACCAAACACCCAGCAGGGATGAGTCTTCCAAGTAACATCACAGACGCAGAAAGGGAAAGATTAACTGCCTTACTGCCTTTGCTAACTCATGCTTTGTGGATAGAGCAAAGACTCTACGAAATAATTCAAGAATATATCAGCAACCCCAGAAGAAAGGGTGCTAACGACCTAGCATCAATAGATATACGTAAAACTACGCTTCTGCCTGACAGCAAGTATTCATTCGGGTTTGGTGCGCCAACCGACTTAGCACTACCGATAATCGCATCATATCGGGTATTTTTGGACAAGGACTATAAATGGATTCTGCCGTTTAACGAATTTGCCGAAGATTTCCTGCAACACTTGTGGAATAACTACTTCCGCAAATACTTGGTGTCGGAGAAAACAGCAGGAAATACAGTCGGTACAAAAATCAGCCGCAATCAAGAAATTTGGGAAAGTCTGTATATCTCGGCGCAGAGTTATCTAAATCAGCATTTGATGAAAATGGTCAACTCTAGTAAGGAAGAAGAAACGAAACCGACACAAGGTGCAAACAAGAGGGGAAAAGGTAAAAGGGGTGAACTCAACGCGACTACTGTTCCCAAATAGTTTTTTACCGAACAGGGTATGAGGTGTACGGGAAAGACTATTAGTCCCCATACCCTACCTGACTTTTCCAGTTAAGTCAGGAACTCTCATTTAGAGCTTGGGTAATGCCATAATTAATTCTCAACAAGCTAAGTTTAATGACAAGAATACTCATAGGTAGAACTTTGGGATGGAGGTATAGTAAGCGCTCACTGGATACCGTTATAGATGATTGCGTTCTAAATTGAATTCAACTATTGCAATCTTAGGTTAATATTTTTGGCTGTTTAAATGAGGAAAATTAATTCAGCGATTTGATTTATACTTTTAGATTCGTCTAAATATCAAAAAAAGTTTTGTTGTATGTCCAGCCTGAGTCCAGACATGATTCGTATCTATTTGCAAGAGATTGGTCGTTACCCAATGCTAACCGCAGACCAAGAAATTGCTTATGGCAGGCAGGTACAGCAAATCATGGCAATAGAGCAAAGAAAAAATGAACTCACCCAACAACTAGATCGTGAGCCAACAATGGTCGAATTAGCTGTTGATATTGACAAAAGTGAATTGGAAATAGCTCAAATACAAAATCTTGGGCAACGAGCCAAACAAAAAATGGTGACAGCAAACTTGCGTCTGGTGGTTTCGATTGCCAAAAAATATCAGAAGCGCAATTTGGAATTTTTAGATTTGCTGCAAGAAGGGGCAATAGGTTTACAAAGGGGTGTAGAAAAATTTGACCCCAATCGTGGCTATAAGCTTTCCACCTACGTATACTGGTGGATTACGCAGTCAATCACACGGGCAATTGCAGAGAAATCCCGTACTGTACGCTTGCCAATTCATATCACCGAACAACTGAACAAAATCAAGAAAGTACAGCGAGAATTATTTCAGACACTGGGTCGTCCAGCCAGTGTTGTAGAAATTGCTGAAACTTTAGACTTACAACCAAGCCAGATTAGGGATTTTCTCAGCAGTTCAAAGCAGCCAATTTCTCTAGATGTAAAGATTGGAGATAACCAAGACACAGAACTTAGCCAACTTTTACCAGATGAGGGCATATCTCCAGACGAACATATCACCAAAGAACTTTTACGCCAAGACATAAATAGTTTATTAGAATCACTCAAACCGACACAACGTGAAGTATTAATTTTGCGTTTTGGGTTAGAGAACGATCAAGAACTAACTTTAGCTCAAATTGGAGAGAAATTGAATGTCAGTAGAGAACGAGTTCGTCAAATTCAGCAGCAAGCAATCACTGCTCTACGTCGTCAAAAAACTGAAATTCAACAGTATTTAGTTTCGTGAGAAGCACTCATTGATGATATTTTCGGGGCTAATTAGCGAAAAACAAAGGCTGAAATAGGGTTACAGGTTTGGGTGTAGGGAAAGACAGAAAGTCTTACTACACCTACACCCTCTGATTTTTTTTAGATACTGTGAAAAGTCAGATTAAACAAGAGGCTCAATATTTTTGAAAGGTTCAATTAAATATCTACGTCCACCGCCTCTATAAGGTACAGGGGTACTGGGAGTATTAGATTTGGTAATCTCTGAAAATAACTGTTGTGTTTTATAAGTAGTCAGCAGTGTCTGTGATAATTTATTTATCTGTATTTGGTCATTCAGACTTAGTAAACTAAATAGGAAAGTCAAGACCAAAATATAAGGTTTAAAAGGCATAGTTAATAGCTCTATTTTATCTCTATTAACTAATACTTAGTATTTTTAAATTATCCGGTAAATATTATATATAAATAGAATGGCAAAACTGTCTTGATTTTGGGTTTTATATCGCAATATAACTTGGTTTGAATACGACTATTATATAAATCTTTGACAAAAAAACTAATGAAAAAAGTCATGAATTCGACCATGACTTTTGGCACAAACTCGAAATCGAAACCGAAAGCCTCCGAGTAGGCTGCATGAATCGTGCTAGATGTCACCTCAGTAGGAGGTAGAATCGTTAGGATCTTACCAGTCTACTCTTCTCCATTCCATCTCCCCGAAATACCTATTGAGCCAAAATGACTATTACCTGCAAACTTCTTTTAGAAAATCACGCTCAAGATTGGCAAGAAGCAACTGTGCATCCCTTTCTAGAACAGTGTCAATTAGGTATAATTCAACCCCAGCAATTCAATACATGGTTGATGCAAGATTATCTGTTTGTTGTGGAATTTACGCGGCTGGTAGGGCGAGTATTAGCCAGCGCACCTCCAGAACATTTTGATGTGATACTTGGAGGACTGGCAGCTCTTAAAGACGAACTCAATTGGTTTCAAGAAAAAGCTACCCAACGACAACTGAATCTTAATATAAAAAAACAACCAATCTGTAGAGAATACTGTGAATATATGCAGAGTCTTGCAGACAAGCCTTATCCTGTACAAGCAACTGCATTTTGGGCTATTGAATTTGCCTATAATCAAGGTTGGCAACTACCAGGTAAGATGCCTACACCTTACAATGAATTTGCAGAAAGATGGGGAAATATCGATTTTACAAAATATGTAAAACTTTTGTCACAGCAAGCTGATGAGGTTTTAGAAATGGCACAGGAAGATATTCAAAAACAAGCTGAAGAATCTTTTTTAATGGTGGCAAAATTTGAACATAATTTCTGGCAGATGGCTTTTCACACAGCACAGCATGAATCAAAATAGTTTTCAGAGGACGAGTATGAAACGCCCGCAAAGTCTTCTTAATTTTCTACAGCAAAACCTGCAACCCCACACCCAAAAACCAGTAATATCATGGATTAGCGCTTTTCAAGGTGCCATTCAATTATGACCCAACATTGGGAATCAACTTAACCGGAACATGATCTTGGCAAGCTTCCCAAACCCTTGAGTAAAAGCATATTCAATCTCTGCGGGATCACAAATATCTGTTAGTTTGGATTTGAGCCCAGGAAGTTCTCTAACCTCAATACAGATATTTACATATACATCTTTAGTTTCCACATGGAACAGTCCAGCATTTATGTTTAAAAAATCACCTGTTAGCATTGAACAGTAAGTTAAGGATTCTTTCCATTGTGATTTGTACTTCACTCGAAAATAATTATCGCCTAAATTCTTTTTGAACTTAGATGACTTTTCCTGTGGTTTTGGTTCCCAGAATATACTATTCTCCAACTGCCCAAGAGCTTCTATTGTCGTTACATTAGTCGCCACATTGCTACTGCCTTGTTGTTTAAGCTTTTTCTGTTCAACAAAAGACATAGCCAAGATGCGGTTCTTATGTCGTTCAAAAGCTTCCTTATAAAGTTCCCATGCTTTTTTGGTAATTGCTGATTGGGATGGCTCAACAATTTTAACGATTTCGCGCCAATCACCAAGAGTAAATCTAGTAATATTTTCAATAAAAGCGATGAAAATGGCGCTATAAATTTTAGTGGGACTCGCACCCCGTAAAAGTAGTAAAAATGTTTTGGATTGATTTGATGAGATTTTACTTCATTAAGAGCAAATTATAGAGATAATAACCTGGAAGTGATGCACTGCATATCAAATCTCGCCACTGTTGTAATGACTATACTTGCTTTATTATATTGGCGAGTTTTATACTGTGCGATAATGCTGGACGCGATCGCTCACGGGAGACACGGCAACACCGTTGTCGTCTTTTGCAAGTGGTATTAGATTTAAAATGGGGAAATATACTTCTTGGAAAATCAGAAAATTTGGCATCGAACTAACAAATTAAATTCGCAATCTCAAATGCCGGCGATATTTCTAGATAAAGATGGCACTTTAATTGAAAATGTACCAAACAATGTTGATCCGCAATTAATCGAAATGAAAATCGGTGCTATTGAAGGATTACAAATACTTAGCAAAGCTGGATATAAATTAATTGTGATTACTAACCAGTCGGGAGTAGCACGGGATTATTTCCCAGAATCTGCCTTGGCGGGAGTGGAAGCGCGATTGAATGAAATATTAGAAAAAGCGGATCTATCGCTAGATGGATTCTACTACTGTCCCCATCATCCAAATGGTGTAATATCTGAGTATGCAATTGCTTGCGAATGCCGTAAACCAAAACCAGGCTTGATTTTACGTGCAGCTAGCGAACAAAATATAGATTTACCAAATTCTTGGTTTATTGGCGATAATCTCAGTGATGTAGAAGCTGGACATAGTGCAGGGTGTAAAACGATTTTGATAGATCAGGGTAATCAGTCTCAGCCCCAAATGTCTCGTTTAGGAATTGCTGACTATATTTTGGTTAACCTCTCAATAGCAGCACAGGTGATATGTAAGCATTGAGTATCTAATTTCTAGGATTTCTGGCATGAAATTATAGAAATTCCTGGAACAGGAAACCTAGAAAAATTTAGATTGATGACAAACAATCTGCCGTTCTGGTCAAATAATTCGTTGTTCTACAGTAGACTTCTCAAATATGCCGCACCAGTATAATAAATAGTTCCTTTATATGCGGTGCTATTCCCTAAACCCTTTATCAGTTTGCTGTTCGAGACTTAACGGGAAAAGTCAGGTATATAGATAGCGACGTGTTAGCCTATTTTTATGTATATAAGAAGCTAAGTGATGTCAAGATAATGATAGCGATCTCAGCCAGTTCTATGCATTAGTCACATTTTTCTTAACAAAAGGCTGAAAGGCTAGAAAGTAGATATAGTAATAGCCTTGAAGATTTTCCTGAATTCGGAAATCAAGATTGAGAAAGCTTTATAAACTTTGACATTCATGTATAGTGGTCAAAGATCGTCTTGTTTGCACATTTACTGCCTGTCATTTATAAAACTATTTGATATTCGTAAAGCTATGAGAGATGAGCAAAAGACCAAACAGCAGATCATTGAAGAATTAGTGACGCTGCGGCAAAGTTTTTCCGAGTTAGAAAAATTAGTATCTCAGCAGCAAGCTGAACAAGTAGCGCTACAACAGCAGACTCAAAGGGAACAATTAATCGCTCAGATTGCTGGGCGTATTCGTCAGAGTTTAGATTTAACAGAAATTCTCAACATCGCAGTACAAGAAATACAGAAGTTTCTACAAGCCGAGCGAGTCTTTGTCCACCGCTTTCAAGCAGATTGGAGCGGAGTTGTGACAGTAGAATCAACTGCTGAAAATATTACTTCTATTTTAGGTCAAACAATTACAGATTCATATTTTGCTGACTCAAACAGACGCAAGTTTTATGAACAAAACCGTATCCAAGCCATAGCAGATATCTATACAGCAGACTTATGTGCGCGTCAGGTTGATTTACTAGCTGGCTTAGAAATTAGAGCCAACTTAGTAGTACCTATTCTCCAAAATGAACAATTATGGGGGTTGCTGATCGTAAATCAGTGCCAAAAGCCACGCCAATGGCAGGAGTGGGAGATTGATTCGCTGGTGCAATTAGCTACGCAACTATCAGTCGCTCTACAACAAAGTCAACTATATCAACGAACACAGCACCTATGGCAACGAGAACAAGCTCTCAATCGAGTCATCCAAAGTATTCGTAATTGTCTAGGCTTAGAAACTATTTTTTCTACAGCAGTTAAAGAAATTGCTCAACTAATACCAGCCCAACAAGCTGTAATTGTGCAATACTTACCACAACAGCAGATATGGTTGCACATTACAGAGTATCGCCAAAACTCAAATTTATCCACAGCTTTAGGCACATCCATTCCTGATATTGGCAATCAAGTTACCAAGCGACTCAAGCGCTTAGAAATTGTTCAATTAGAAGATCCTAGTTGTTGTAGTGATGAAATTAATCGTCAACTGGCGGAAACTTCTGGCGGTACATGGTTACTAGTGCCTTTACATTTTAATTCTCAAATTTGGGGTAGTCTGAGTCTGTTAAGAAACAAGCAATCTTTACCTTGGTACAACGAAGATATCGAATTAGCAAAAACTGTTGCGGAGCAACTGTCAATTGCCATTGAGCAATCTACGCTTTTGGCACAATTACAAACCGAACTCATGGAACGTCAGCAGGCAGAAGCAGCAGTTCAACAAAAGCAGAATATTGCACAGAAAATTGTAGAAACAACACCAGACATTATATATATCTATGATTTGATTGAACAGCGCAATGTTTATATAAATCACCAAATGCTGGAGATCCTTGGTTATAGCTCTGGTGCTGTTCAATCAATGAAAGAAAAAGTACTACCGAGTCTGATTCATCCAGATGACATCAACCGAATTAACGCACACTTACAGACTTTCCAAACCTTGCAAGATGAGGAAGTAATCGAAATTGAATACCGAATGAAACATGCCGATGGTCAGTGGCGTTGGTTACATAGCCGCGAGTGTGTGTTTACAAGAGATAGAAATGGCTTATCTGTGCAGATTTTAGGTACAGCTATTGATATAAGCGCTCGTAAAAAAGCCGAACTTGCTCTGTGGGAAACGCAACAGCATCTGCAAACAATTCTTGATAACTCGCCTGCTGTCATTTACTTAATCGATTCACAAAATAAACATATTTTGGGAAATCGCAGTTATGCAAACCTACTGTCCACGACTCCAGAAACTCTAATCGGCAAGAGCATCTATGAAGTCTGGCCATCTGAAGTTGCCGATACTTTCGCAACGAATAATCAACAGGTGTTTCAAGAAAATCAAGCTATTGAAGTAGAAGAGACTGTAACTCATGCAGAAGAAGTCCATACTTACATTACTATCAAGTTTCCGTTACATGATGCCAACGGTATTCCTTACGCAGTCTGTGGAATTTCTAGAGACATCACTGAGCGCAAGCAAGCCCAAGAAAAGATCCATGAACAAGCTGCATTAATTGATGTTGCGACTGATGCGATTATTGTTCATGATTTAGAAAAACGTATCCTTTTTTGGAGTCGAGGTGCTGAATACTTATATGGTTGGACAAGAGAAGAAAGCTTGGGTAAGAAAACTGATGAGTTTTATTGTCGTGCCGCAGCATCACAACTTTTAGAAGGTCTCAACACTACGGGAGCAACTGGTTCTTGGCAAGGTGAGTTAGAGCAAGTTACCAAATCTGGCAGAGAAATTATCGTTTCTAGTCGCTGGACACTGGTACAAAATCAATTTGGGCAAACCCAATCTATCCTCATAGTTAACACCGACATTACGGAGAAAAAACAGCTAGAGCAACAATTTCTCCGCGCTCAACGATTGGAAAGCATTGGAACATTAGCTAGTGGAATTGCTCATGACCTAAACAATCTTTTCTCACCCATATTAATGTCCTTAGAATTGTTAGAGAAGAAATTTTCCGATCTGCAAACTCAGACATTGCTCAAGATGTTATATACTAATGTTCAGCGTGGGGCTGATTTAATTAAACAAGTATTATCTTTTGCTAAAGGTGTATCGAGCAAGCGCATCATTTTCCAGCTCAAGCACATATTTGCTGAAATTCAGTACATTATCCAACAGACATTTCCCAAGTCAATTGAATTTACTACTGAATTCCCTCTAGATTTATGGTCTGTCTGTGCAGACCCCACCCAATTACAACAAGTACTGATGAATTTGTGCATTAACGCTCGTGATGCTATGCCTTATGGCGGTTCTTTGAAAATTTCTGCTGCCAATCAGTTTATTGACGAATTCTCTGCTCAAAAGTATTTTGAGGCAAAGGTTGGTTATTATGTTACGGTTTCCGTTATCGATACTGGTATTGGAATTGCCCCCGAAGTATTAGAACGAATTTTTGAGCCATTTTTTACAACTAAAGAAATTGGTAAAGGCACAGGTTTAGGACTGTCAACAGTCATGGGAATTGTCAAAACTTATGGCGGATTCATAAATGTTGAAAGCTTAGTGGGTCAAGGTAGCAAATTTCAAATATATTTTCCAGCATTCACAGATACACAACATCAACAACCATTAACAGAGGATTATGAACTACTTAAGGGTAATGGAGAGGTTGTTTTAGTTGTAGACGATGAACTCTCACTTCAACAAATTACTCAAACATCGCTTTCCAATTATAACTATCAAATGTTAAGTGCTAATAATGGCGTTGAGGCAATCTCAGTATATGTCGAACATAAAAATAAAATTAGTGCGGCGTTAATAGATTTAATGATGCCTGATATGGATGGCATTATAACTATTCGTACTTTACAAAAGATTAATCCACATCTCAAAATTATTGCTATGAGTGGCCTAGCTACCAATGAAAAAATAGCTGAGGCTACTAGCGCTGGCGTAAAAGCATTTTTACCGAAACCCTTTACATTATCAGAGTTGTTAACAACTTTATCTTTGCTATTAAATCAAAATTGAATTGAGCCAAAAATTGATAATAATTATATTTAGATTTAAACGTGATTAAACTTGAGATTTTCCGCACTTTTCCAAGGAATCTTTAGTTCAAGTTAAATCCGGGTTGAGTCATAATCAGCTATCAAACGCAGTTTTTTTCGTGCGAAAACCTATGAAAATTTGCGGTTACTAGATCAAGTTTCGACGGGAGAAAATATGCGAGTGTTTGAATTAATTTCCATCTTAGAAAAAGATGGCGAAGGAAATTTTTAATCAAGATGCGCTCGCTACGGCAATTGTGCGGATTCATGAAGTTAGCTGATTAATAAGTCCCGCATAAACACGGATTCATTCCTGCTGCCTTTCAGTAAAACTGCATTATACAAGTTTTGCAGGTGCATTTATGACTGATACTACAATGTTAGATAACCGTATAAATAAGCAAATAAAATTTGAACCATCAGAAGCGACAGTAGCAGCAACAGAAGAAGAGTCAGTAATATTAGCCGAAAAGCTCACACAGGTGGCAATTCCTTTAGAAGTACTGTTGCAAGCACTTAGTATAGCTAAATACGATAAGGCCGCAGCTTTCCGCTATGCTGACAAATATCTAAAGAATATCAAAAAGTCGAAATGGGTTATTATCAAAACGGCTTGAAATTTTCCGATGAAATCCTCGGTTAGATATTTTTCTCCTGATATAAACTCTCAGTTTTGATTATTCCAAGCAACGAACTTATATTTAATTGGAGAATTTTGGAGTAATTTTTCAATTTCCAAACGAATTAGCTCTGGTGAAATCCCGTCTAATTTCAATTCGCTTTGGATAAACTCATCAATTGAATTAGCTTTTGTTTTCTCTAACAGTGCCAACATCTGTTGAGCTTGCGTAAGTGGTACAACACCAGAAGAATTAGCTTCGGCGTGAGAAGAATATTGATCGCTGGGTGCAGAATTAACAAACTGTTTGGTATCCCGGTCATAGCCAGAGAAGTTTTTTAACTGTGGCATAGGGAACCATTGATTAACACCCCCGTAATAAACCGCATAGCCATACAGCAAGCGGTTAACGTTGGCTTCTCAATATCTTGGTTTCATGTTTGGCGACATAACCAGGAAATTGATTTCGACCAAGACATATTTACTCCAATGAATCTAAGAGTTCAGCTAAACAATTAAAACCAATCTTCGCCTACTTCGACTTATTCCTCTTTTTGAACCAGCAATTTCCCAGATACCCCAGCTGTAAAACCCAACCCAATCACCGCCACAGTCACACTGGGCTTAATAAACAACGTCGCAATTCCGAAAACTGCACCCCAAAGACAGCCATAGCAGCAAAGGATAATCAACTGATTTCTGGGTTTAGCTCTTTCGTCTTGAATAGATTGGTGAACGATGGCATAATCTTCGAGTTCACCAACGATTTCTGATAAAGAAGCGCCGTACTCTTTTTCCAATCTATAAATAGCCAGCCTGTCTGCTTTAACTGGACTTATGGCTAATTTTTGTAATGCTGTTGTTAATTTATCGCTCATTTTAAAACTTCCTATGCTCCCACATTCTGGAAAATGGTTAGAAAAATTAAATCTTGCTGGAGAAATAAAAAGGCTCTATTTTTTAGCCGTATTTAATGATGTAAGAATACCGGAACTCGACCGGAACTCGACCGGAACTCAACGAGAACTGTGACGAATATTAGTGATTAATGGTAAAAACGCTGAAGCCATCTTTTTCATTTCCGCACAATCGGTTAGTGTCAATCAATTGTGACAAGGCATTCCTCAAGTAAAGAACACTCTTTTTCTCTTCGCCCCACTTGCGGCTGTTTCTGATAGCCGCAAAAGAAGCTGGAGGATTAGCAGTAGCTGCAACGATCGCCACAATTTGGTCTAAATCAGCCTCAGAAATACTGCTCTCTTCTACTTCCAGAAATTCCACTTCTTGATAAGGCTTTGAAAAAATGGACTCCAGATGATTAACTGCGTCTGATGGGGCAATCTTCTCTCCTCTGGGTATGACTGCCCTTTCATGCTGTTGAACTAATTCTGGGAAGAATTGAAGTAATGTTCTAGCTGGATCTGGTTGTCCATTGCCTGGGTGTAAATGGGTCTTTAGCCATTCGGGAATCATGCCCAGATTGCCACCGCTAACAGGTTCTCCAAAGTTATTAGGGTTGGCTTTGAAATATTCTCCACTAGCGACATTCATTTTGCGTAGACCACCAGCGCTAACCGCTTGAGCTACACAGCCAATAAAGTTAACCGATTGCTTAAAGGTGTCTGCCAGCCCAGCCGTAGCTTTACCAACCACGCTTGTCAGGTTAGAACCATGCAAGACGATAATTAATGTACCACCAGACTTAGCGAAGCGAGAAAGTAAATATTGAATTGCCCAAGTGCGATCGCTCTCCTCCAACAATGACAGCAACCGCATCGCCTCATCAATTACTAGCAGTAAATTTTTATGGGAGTAAGGTTCGCTTCCATCTAAACCTTTAAGAAATTTCAATAAATCACGAGCGACGAGTTGATCAGCCCCATCCGCATCTTGATCAGGATACTTAAGGGCAGAGGTCAAGTTGCAGGCAAAGGGGTAAACGTCCACCCCGGCTGTAAAGTATTGGGTATTCAATCCAGGGTCAAGTGCAGTTGATAATGTTGCTAAGATTGCTGCTAAGGTTCCCTTGCCACCTCGCTGAGTACCAGCGATCGCAATGACTTGAGAACTCATCATATTCTCTACTTGGAATCCACTTTTCGTTAAAGCAGCGATCAGTGCGTTTGCCCTATTAGTCAGAGGGATATTAATTATAGTCTCTGGTACAAGCCCATCAGAGGAAGATGGTTGTAACTCTGTAGGTCTAGAAAGCTCCGCAGCTTGGTTCATCTTCCCAATATCTACCTGTGGCGATTGAAACTGTTTGATATCTACGGTCGGTGGTAACTGGACGTTTGCCTGTGCGATGGCACTGATCTCCGACCGATTCACTCGGCTATCAACCGTCACATCCTGTAAATGGAGAGCCATGCTTTCATAAGTGGGTAGCTGACGACCCTTGAGCTTGCTAAACCAGCCAAACATCCAGCGATAAGCGTAAAAACGTTTTCCTGGTTCAACTTGGGTTAAATATTGGACAATATTTTCAAACTCAGCATGAAGAAAGGTGTACTCTTCTGCTGATTGTCGCTCCAGGAATTTAACAGTATTGGCAAGATGATCCGCTTGATAATTCCTCCTAGCATCGTAATCCCCAGCACGAGTTAGAGCATCTACAAAATTACCACGCACAAAAGGCAAAGGCGCAATTTCTTTAGTGCGGTTGGAGTGTTCGACAACAAACCATAGCCATGCAGCACCACCGACTAAACCACCAACTAGTGCCAAAGGGTTAACCGCATAACAAACTGCTCCAATCCCAGAAGCCAACAAACCAAGTACACGGGTCATGTCTGCTTCATTCTCAGATGCCCGTGCCATTTCAAATAATCCATCTTTTCTCTCTTGCAGCCATTGGGCGATATTTCCAGCTTCTAAGTGAGACAAGCTAGGATATGATTCGCGTAAATGTTCAGTTTCTTTAGTTGTGATTTTTGGGATATTGTTACTTTGCATAAAAGAAATGCCCTGTTGATTGAGTTAAGAAGCCGCTCGACTCAAGAGTTATAGAGCGGCGCTCACTTTAATCTTTGGTCAACCGCCAAATAGCGAACCCAATTTCGCCTGCCATCATTGTGCCTATGTTAAAAAATATGCAGCCCAAAATCATGAATGGGGCTGTAAATTCAAATGGGTTACGAGCGGCAAAGGTGGTGACAATATCGAACACCCAAACCGCAATCACAACCAGCCCTGCGCTAGAGCGATCGCGTATACCTGCGGTTTTGTAATCCGCCCAGAGTTGGCCTACTAAGTCAATCTTGCCACTAGGCTTGGTTTCAAGGTCATAAACCATGTGGTCTTGAAGTTCCCGTCGTGCTGAGTCTGGGTTCTTACCGCGTAAGGCGTGGGCTTCAATTACCTGAACACCGATAGAAATTATGAATGCAAGGTAAGAAAACGGGTTAAACAGTGCAAACGGCACATTTAGCCAATTCCAAGACGGCTCAAACCAGGCAAAAACAGGCGGGCCTTGAAAGATTAATTGCCAAGTTGAATCAGCACTAATCATGGAACCGCCAATAAATAAAATCCCTCCAACTAACGCGCGACCTGCACCTCCATTAGCAACAAACTGATTAACAATCGCGGCGGCTGCCCTAATAGGTAAACCAACAATCATCACAACAGCCTTGGCACAAAAATCGATGATTTCACCAAGCGATCGCTTCTTACCTTTAGGCTTACTATCGCTGTTGCCAGTACTATTAGTTTCCGCACTTGATGAACTATTAGCCATTACTTTTTCCTCACTGGTTTGATATTTTGAACGCTTTTACAAATCTCTTTGGCTTTGTGCTTCCACTTCCAAATTCCTTCTTCAATCCGACCTATGCAGCGCCCAGAAGCATCAAAGACATCAACAATCTCATCATCTTGATAAAGGGTTGTGTCTGGTCTGGGATTGCGTTTAGCGCTATCAAAGTAATTGGTAATTCTCAACTTGCGACTTGTGGGCATGACTCCCGCCTCATACAAGGCATCACTGGTTTTAGCCCGTTCTTCTATGCGGGAACGTTCTAATTCTTCTGAGGCTTTTAGCCGTTGAAGCTCTGCATAAGCCCCCAACTTGGGTACTAAGGGGATGATTACAGGCAATATGCAAATGCCAACACCAGCCAAAGCTAAGTACAGTTGTTTCTTATACATGAGACTACTGTGTTATAGCGCGTTCTTACTACAAATTTTTCCCCTGTTTCACACATAAAATGAGGCGTTTCATGTTTCACGATGCTGAAACATTGATGAAACCGTTGAAACAGTTTCGTGAAACAGTGCTGTGAAACAGCTGGATGAAACACTACCCTTCATAACGCTTTTCGAGCAAGGAATTAGCTAGTGTTTCATGTTTCACGTTTCACGTTTCACGCTGGGGGAATGCTGTTTCATGCTGTTTCACGCCCTGAAACACTGATGAAACCGTTGAAACTGTTTCATGAAACAGTGCTGTGAAACAGCTTCGTGAAACAATCTCGCCCATAAAGGCTTTCGAGCAAGGAATTAGCTGGTGTTTCATGTTTCACGTTTGATGTTTCACGCGGGGGAATGCTGTTTCATGCTGTTTCACGCCCTGAAACATTGATGAAACCGTTGAAACGTTTCATGAAACAGTTTCGTGAAACAGTTTTATGAAACACTCCCACCCATCACTATTACTTTGATGCCCGTCCCAGAAAAGTCAATCCTGCACCAACAAGTAATCCCAGGGGAATAAACACCCCACTGCCGATTAATCCAGTAGCGACAACGCTACCAACGAGATATGCACTGCCACCTAAAGCGCCAACAACTGAAGTAGCAAACAATCCGGTACTGAGAATATCCATAACTTGATTTTTCCTTTGATGAGTTAATAGTTTTTGAAGCAGTCGGATTTCGGCAACAGTGGCGACAGTTTCATTTTGGATTTGTAACAATGCCGCCACTGTTTTATAAGCTTCTAAAATCGGATCTGTGTCCCCATTGAACTGACTCTCTCTCGTAACGAATTGAGTCGTAGTTTGAGTTGTTCCTTTTTTCGGATCGACTCCCCCAATCTTGTTGAGGCTTCTTCTGCCAAATTAATCAAACTCTGATCTATCTCGGTAATCTGGTTATCGACTTCCAACATGGATTGCTCGGCAAAGGCATCCAACACCGTCCCTTTGGCTCCAATCAAGGATTCCATGAACAATAAAGCTCCGGTGACACCAGTTGATGCACCCAAAATCTTAGATTGCTCATTTTGGACGGCTATAGCACCAGAAATAGTCTCTTTATCAGCCGCAGTCAACTTGTATGAGGCTTGTTGAATTGCCTCATCAGCTTTGGTGATTGTAGCTTCGGGTATATCTGCTATAGGTGATTGTTCAGGCTGTAATCTCTCACTATTGGTAATGTCTCGAAATCTAGCTAAAATCTCCTCTGGAACTAGTGAATCGACCGTCCATTTTTGCTCTGGATATTGACGGCGTAGTTCATCAACTACTTTTCCTGGTACTTTGTTGAGAGCTTGTGCGAATTCTTTAACAATCATGATTTACGCTCCTAAAAACTTTTCGGGGTGATTTTTTAATTCAATAGCTACCTTCTTTAAAGAACCTTTGGCTAAAACGTAACTTCTAATTCTTTGAAGCACAGGTAAATGCCAGTTTGTCAACTTCGCTCGTCCGTTTAGCCCTCCATTATCTTCGTCCCGAAAATCCTCAAATTCTGGCAAGTACAAAGAAGCTAAGTCTAAATACTTTTGGAACTGTCTAATTCCAACTGATGGCTCCAATTTCTTAGCTGCCTCCTCTCGTGTTAACAATTGTTCAACTACACAGCTTCCCTGAATTAGCAATGGTTTCGGCTCCTAGAGTTCCGACTGAGTTCCGACTGAATTCCGATTGAATTCCTGCTGAGTTCCGATTGAATTCCGGTTGAGTTCCGGTACTGATAATACTAATAATAAAAAAACCACCGACTGGTGGGGAGGGTTTTTCTAATGGCTTAGTGTTTGGGAAACACTAACTTCTTAATAGGTAACTATGAATCGCTCCAAAATGGTTAAGTACATACGGCTTTGGTTCGACAAATCTGGAACTACTTTCATCAGCTAACCAGTTTTTTAGTGCCTCAACTGAGTAACCTGACAAACGGCTCATTTGGTAAGTCGAAAAATTATGAACTCTTTTAAATTCTTTAGGATGTATTGGCTTAATACCAATATTTTTCATACTTGATTGCTCCTACTATTTGTGAAGCTATTGTGGGAGTATTCCATTTTTAACAAAGTCGCAAGTCGCAAGTGAAGAACTCTCAAACGGTTCAGTTTAAGTCCCAGGCTTTTATCAAGCCGCAAGTTTTGTGGCGGGGTCTAAATCCTCGTTACAAAACTTACTTGCGACTTGCGACTTGTCACTTGCGACTTGAGCTTAACGTACCATACCGCAAAAATATTTGCAAACATAACGTCAACTGCCGTACTATCTTTATATTATTTCTCTGTTGTGTATGCCGAAATCAGGATTTAAAACAATCACAGTACCGGACTGGATTGTTGATGAAATTAAGAGACAACCTGACTATAAAGGGAATCAAGCTGCCACTTTGGGGGCGCTCGTTAGAGATGGTGTTGCGGCTCGTGGCGGAGAATTGGAAAACCCAGCAATATTCCTTGTACAAGTACTGAATCACTTACCTAATTGGGAGCGGCGCGAATCCTGGGAGTTAGCGCTGACTATTTTAAGTTGGTTGCAAGAAACAGAGCATAATGCTGATTAATGAGATTGATACAATTAGTTCATGGGTAATTTTGGTGCAATGCTTCCTTTGGTAAAACTAATTCGCGGTCAAGATAACACGATTGTGGAAGCAGATTTAGTGGAGCTATTGCAAAAGCACGTCGATGATTATGCCAACAAGTGGAAAGAACAATTGAACCTGCACGACCAATCAGATAAATTTTGGGACTGGGAATTTAAACTGGAGTTTGTCATTAATAGACAAGCAAACCGTGAAGGCTATGCGATTGAATACGAAGATGAAACTCAAGGGTTAATGCTGATTGAAACCCAAATGCACGGTTCTCGTCTACAAGAGGGAAAACGCTTGGTATACATTGATGGTATCGCTACCGCACCCTGGAATCGGGCATATATCCAACGTCTGCCAAAATTGAAAGGTGTTGGGACTGCATTCTTGGCGTTTGCCAGAACTCGCAGTTTAGAGCTAGGTTATGAGGGGAGAGTAGGGTTACATTCACTACCTGGAGTAGAAGAATTCTATGACAACCAAGGAATGATTGATGTGGGAGAAGATGAAGATTATGACGATCTAGTTTACTTTGAGTATGGAGTTCGCCGTTCTTCTGTATAAGGTAGTAAAGCTAAATGAGTCAATTATTTGATGAAGAATGCTTAAAAAAAGCTGTTGAAGCTGAGGATAAAGTTGGTGGAAATATTGGGGCTGGGTTAGATTGGGGGTCAGCACTTGGCTCCTTAGTGGGTAATCTAGAACTTTTGGGACGTTTCACAACGTTGCGTATTTCTCTAAATAGAGAAGTGCGATTGCTGCTAAATAATTGGAATTTAGGCACAGCTACGAAAATTGCTGTAAAAACTGCAAGAGAAAGAATACTTGAAAAGTTTAGACTGCCGACACCAGAGGTAAGAGAATACATACTTGCTACTCTGGAAAATGATGAACTTTATGGCGAAGAATTCATTTCTAATCGAGAGATACTGCGCGAACTTCTTGGATTGTTATTAAAACAAGAAGATTGGGAAACTATTGCAGCAGTTGCAGCAGATTCGTTAAAAAAAGAAATCATATATCAAGCTGTTAGTGAAAAAATCTCAGCGTGAGTTTGAGTTTGTACTTGACAATTCATTAATTTTTGGAGCATTTGCTCTCATCTAAGAACTATTGCGCTTAGTGATGGCTAGTTTCCGCAGGCTCCTTTTGTTGTATATGAGTTGGTTTTTCCTTGGTTCTGGGCACAATAACATACCCTACTGCACCAACTCCAATCATTCCACCGCCTATGATATACATAATATTTTTAGTGAAGTATTGAGAGCCAATGTATCCAAAGGTGATTGCTAGAACTGTTGTGACGATCATTTGAGGTACTTTCATATCTAAACTGTGTTGCTTGGTTATTAAACAAAGGAAAGATTGCTGTTCTGTGGCAATTGATACTGTACTATTCATTGGTTTGTCGCTGAGGCTTTTCACCAAATGAAGCGCTAGCAACAAAGCTGGAAAACCCGACAAGCATCCAGCCCAAGCAGATATGTTTTCGTATCTGCCATTCATATTGCTTGCTCTGGGAAATTGATTTTGTGTTCGCCTCAATAATTTCTAAACCCCAGCAGGAAAGTGTGCCTATCCCAAACAAGCAACTACTGGCAATAGAGGCAACTGCGATTGTGTTTAGAATCCGAACACTCAAACTCGAATTTCTTACAAGAGGCTTTTGTTGACGGTAAGTAGGGAGCAGGGCTAATTTGTTTGTGCCTAGACGTTTAATATGCTCTTGTTGAATCAGAGGGAAAGCAATTTGCTGATTATTAGTCATTTGTCGTCATCAGTATGTAGTTTTAATCGCATCTATATCAGTGAACGTATGATAAGCTTCCGTTATAGGTTGCACTACATTCCACAGAGGGGTATCAACTTTTCTTTGGTAATAATTTAATTCCTGAATGCTGAATTCCTCTTCACAAAGCCTTCTTTCGCTTCACCAACACCGAACGCAAGTACTGCCGACAAGCTGCTTCTCCCCGATAAATCAGAATCCGCAGCGCCTGTACTTCCTGGATCGGAGAAATACAAATCTCAGCGATCGCTGGAATTAAATTTTGTTGCTTCTGCACATAATCTTGATGCTGCTGTTCCAACTCTTGAATTTTGGAGTTTAGCTGTTGTATTTGTCGTAATGCTTGCGTCAGGGACGATTCTTTGTTTCGAGAGCGATTATTCAGAGTTAACGTCATTTTATTTGTTCCTCCTACTTATTTAGATAGTCGAGAGCTTTGCCAATCGGGGCATTTATCACCGAAGCAGCCTTTGGGATGAACGGCGCAATTGAGAAACACACCGTTGTAGACAACCCCGTGGAAATGCCTGCAACCTCGGCACGGAAGAGGCACAGGTCTGGGTTTTAGCGATTCTTCAAATTGCGCTGCCTCAATCCGGCTACTAATAAACATGGTTAATCCAGTTCCCATCATGCTGAAACACAAAGCCAGCCTCGCTGCACTTGCAGGTATTGTAATGTTGAAATAGTTCGGTTTCTTTTGCCCGAAAACCACCAGATAGCCACTCAGAATAGTGGAAAATGCGAAAACTCCAATGGCAGATTTAAGAATCAATTGCTTTGTGTTCATCTTTGTTTTTTCGATGGTTCATGCTTAGATAACAAAGAAGAGAAGTCGTAAATCGTTACTGTTGGTTTTGGTTCAGGTTCAGGTTTTGGTTTCGACTCTATTACGAGTTCAGGATTGTCCAAACCAATTGCATTTTTAATTTCCTGTTCCATGACTTGATTCTCCTTGTTGAGAAAATTGCTCTACCTGCTCGATTGCGTCCACTATTTCTCCCAAAATACTGAAAGCATCGTTTAGCACAACATCATTTGAGGTAGAAAAGTGTTCTGACGATTGAATTTTACGATAATCTCGACTACTCCCCACAAGCCGCAACGTATATTGACATCCTTGTAAAATAGTCCGAATCTCTGCTGTGGTTAATTTGATTTCCATCGTTGTTTATTCCCTAAAATTTATCTCGTTGAATACTGAGGCTTGCTCCGACTAAAGAAGTCCCTAAGAATGCGGAAAAACTTACTAGCATTGCACCCAAGCAAATATTTTTCTGTTGCTCCCAACCAGAGATTATTATGTTGGGATTATTAGTCTCAATAATCTCCAGCCCCCAGCAAGCCATTGCTCCAACTCCCGAAAAGCCAGTCAATAGCAGAGAGATAATTGCAGTTGTTTCTATGATGCGGTCGAAAAAAATCCTGGGGTTGAATCTTCTCTTAGTACGGCGGCGAAGAACCAATTTACTCTTGTGGTCTAATTGAGATTGGTAAATAGCTTGTTTGTGGTTAGTCATTTAGATTCCTCCAATTGAACATAGAAACCCGCACCTGTATTGGTAATCTTTACTTTTCTTTGATTAACCAACATTTGAATCACACTAAGACTAAAGTTGATACTACACAATCGAGCGCTACCACCACAACGACCGAGATATTGTAGGCACAGTGAGGACTGGTCAGTAGAGGTGGGGTAAGTAGATTTTCTCGGCATGATATTTTTCCTATTGGTATTATGAGAAGATATGATTAATTCAATTAAGTTCTGGTAATTGTGCAAGCGCACCTTCCATCCATGCTTGAATTGCTTCCATCTCATCAACACCTCGTAATACAGTATCGATTACCTGTTTCTGGTAAGAGTTAGCAGCATGGTTCGGATGTCCAAACTTATTACCAGCCCAAGCCAAACACATGGTCTTTACTAATTCATCAATCTGAACAGAATCAAGCTCACTTGGACTTGTAACATTTCGAGAATGCAGCCATTCTTTGACTAAATCAAGTGGATAATTTAAAAGTGTGCGAACTTCTTTGACTCGCAAATCTTTTGGGTTGATGGATGGTGGAGTTATAGCTTGTTTTGGTTGCTGGACTCTATACTGTTGATTGTCTTTGCGGGGTCTAATATTATTCTGTGGCTGTTCAGGCTTTTGAGGAGTAGTTGCGCCTTCAGCATCATTATCTTCATCAGCAGTCACCGATAAAATTGCACAAACCGCATATCGCCGTGCATAAGTTAATGCCGCACCAAACTTTTGAGAGTCAGCAATCTCAGGTAAAGGATAAGTGCTGGTGATACTTTCTCCAGATTCATGAAAAATATGAGTCCGTAGCACGGTTTTACCTTCAAAGATTTCGGTGGTTTGAATTATTACTAATCCATGTTTACTGAGTCCGGGGGTGACAGCATCTAATACAGCATCTAGTGTTGCATATTTGCGCTTGTAGTGAGGATTAGTACCGTCTTTTTGAATGGGGTTAAACTCTGCTTTTGCTTTAATTAAAGCTTTGATTAATTCTTGCATTAGTCAATTCCAAACTCTTACCAATCGTTTTCATTGATATCACCAGAGACTTTTTTGCTAGATTTGGCCTTAGTAATTTGAAACTCTGAGGCTTTTAGCACAGGCATTGCCGCTTGTTTTACCGAAGTTTTTGCTTGTTGATAGAGAAATTGTGTCACTCCATCCGCGTCTTCCCCATCCTCGACTTGCGCCCATAAAGAACAACCTAGTTCTAGGGATTCATAGTCGCCTAGATTGAATTTCCTAGAGTAGCTAACAGATACAGTTGTGAATTTCATAAGATATCGGGGCTGGTATATATTGGTTGTTAATTCTTTTCGCTAGTATCAACCATCTCAAAGCTGAGTCTTTTCAAAAATCGCTCTTGCCAGCAGTTGTTATTTGCTCCAAACCGTAGTAAATTCTCGTAGTACGGCAATGAGAATGGAAGCTGTTAGTTGTTTCATTGGTATCAATCCTTGTTAAGGAACTCAAAGCACTATCAAAACTGTCTAAAACCAAATATATTTTTGATAAAAGTCTTAGATTGAATCATGGCACTGCACACAAATCGAGGAAATGGATATTTAGCAGCAGTTCTAGGAGGTGTAACTGGAGCTGTGGTATTGATGAACCTGGGTATATATCTAGGGATTGCTTATGGAAAAAACTTCATGCCGAATGCTGAACTCGAAGGGTTACTGCCACCTTTTATTGGTTCTTTTGTCGGCTGGTGGATTGGAGAAGTAATCGGTTGTTGGCTGGCTTTGCGTTGGCGACATTACCCCAAGGCAGGGAAAACAGCTAAAGTTTTGGCAATTATTACTCCTTTGGGAATCATTGCTTGGTTAGTGGTTTACTCTACTCTTCTAAACTGGGTAGCGAGTCGAGCCAGTGAGTTACAAATTGCACAGTTATATGAAATAGTTCGCTCCCTAAGCACTGCTGTTTTTGCCGTACCTTTAGCTTGGTTAGCAAGGTTCTTGACAAAGCCACATCAGCAAAAATAGTGTTTACCGCTTTTTACCTTGTGGCATTGTTGTTTGATTCTGCCCTTGGATGAGATATCCGCCTGCTTGTGCTTCTAGAATCGTTAGTTTTGGAGGACAATCGAGAAGAAATTGCCCGTATTCCTTAGCGCAATTCGCTTGCAGTTTAGGTTGGCTGGGTGGAATGAGAAAGACGCTGTTGTTGATTTTGATGGTTTCCATAGTTGCGTTTTTGTTGCTAAAAATTGCGTTGATACTGGATAGTGTTCGACTTAGCTATTTATGACAGTGCCAGGAATTGCTTTTAATTCGTAAGTGAGCAGTTCAGTAATTTTGAATTGTTTTGACTTTAACGATTTCTTCTACACAACCCATTACTTCACTCAAGTAGTGCAGGACATCGCCCAAGTGAGTGGCTGCTTCTGGGTCAATCTTTTTATCAGCAATCAACAAGAGCCAAGTTTTATCTTGGGCGATTGCCTGAATATTTACGTAGCACGAATTGAATTGCTTCAGTATTTCTATCGCTTCCATTGATTTATTCGATGAATTGTGGTGTTCTATTTGGATAAAATTTAAGTTTGCTCCTTGCCACACAGGTGGGTTTGCCCTACCCACCCGTTTCCTTACGCTGCAACCAAATCTTTAGTTTTTGGAACGTACCTCTTTAGTCGCTCCCACTCGTCATTCGTGAGCGAATCGAATTCTTTATCCAATAACTCTTCTTCTGTGAGTGGTCGCTCTGTAGTCGCTTTTGATCCCCTTGCCATCGTCATGTAATCATCTAGTCCGACTGCTGCATCAACCGGCTCGGCGTATTGAAGAGAATCCACTCCATTAGACCAGTGCGTAATATGCTGAAATATCACCCCAATCATTGAGTGAGCCTTGTATACTCGATAATTCCTGGGGCAAGCTCCGTTAACATAAACCAGATTGTATCCAGGGATTTCCATGACCTCTGCGTTGGGGTCGGTTGGAGGCAGGAGAATTCTCTCTCTTGGATCATCCGACTGGGCTTCTTGAAGAGAAAATGTGGTAATCATAGTCTGTGTGCCATGATGATTTCGATTGTCTAAATTTCGTTGTAGAGGCGATTGCATAACTCTAGGGGAAGCAATCGCTTTTTCTCGCTTCCAGTACTAGGGATTTCTTACACCTCTGCATTCGCATCTGTAGCAGATAGGAGAATTTTCTCGTGGCAGTCATCTAGTTGAAGGGAGAAGTTACAAGCTGTACTTTGTGCCATGATTCTGTTCATTGGCTATTAGATTTTGGAGGCGATTGCGTTTCTCTTGGGGGAGCAATCGCCTTTTCACTTCCAGAACTAAGCCGCTACTGCTGCTCGGACTCCCAACGACGCAATCACTTGTTCTGCACTCGGAGCCACGCGATTGAGTCCGTACTGTCTTGGTCTTGCGTACCAACCCTCTTCATCCCAACCAACGAAGCCAACTAACTTGCCCTGGCGATAGACTTTCGTACTGAATACTAGATAATCAATCTCACCGTGGTACAAACCAAAAACAGTGCAAGCTTTTTTCAACTCGGACTCCAGTCGTCGATTCCGTTCCCGTGGTGTTTCTGGTAGAGTCGCTTTTACCTCTGCAACTCTTTTTGCGAACCAGTCGCGCTCAAAGGCTAATCGTCCGCCTTCCACAAACTGCACCCATACTGTGATTCCGCCTTCGATCCAGATCGTGCGAATTGATTCGGGTTCCACTTCGATAATCTCGCCAATGATGCGGCGATCTCTGCTGGTGAGAGGATCTTGGGTTGGGGCTACAGCTTCGGCTTGGGTTTCGAGGTGGCTGTATAGTTCTGCTTGGGCGAGGGCTTGCTCATCAACAGAAGAACTAGGAATTGCTTGCTGTGTATGTGTTGTATACGTCATAATAGAAATCTCCTTAATCGGGGAAAAGGCGATCGCTTACTTCTTGGTCGGAGGGGCGATTGCCTTTGTTATGTGTGCAAACAACGTTGTGGTTCAGCACAACGCTCTCAATTAGATTTGGCGTAGCCATATATTTGTGACTCAAAGCCAGTGGCATTTGAGTGGTACCAAAACAGGAGATACAGCGTATCAGGCGGTCTGTATGGCTTCAAACGCTTCAAACTGTCGTCCGCCGTCCTGCCAGTATTTTCTTATTCAGTGCAATATCCATTTCCGGCTGTGTACCCCTCGCCTTCTCTGGTTGTGCCAGTGCCTCGGTTACTCCATCAAGCAGTCACTCTGGATTGTGCTGTCAAAGTTCAGATAGTGCAAACCCTTTATTGCGTCCGGGTGCAGGCAGTTTGCTTTCCCTTGTCCCATGTTTTATAGTATAGCTTAATAAGTTATGCTTGTAAAGTCTCACTGAATAAGTAAAGCTGAATAAGTAAAGCTTGAAAACGGAGGAAAGAAGCGCTATGATTTGCTTACATTAATGGAGAAGTGAAGTTATGAACTTAATGCAAGTTACTTTGTCGGTTGATTTGCCTGGTCTAGGCACTCGGATTAGAGAGATTAGAGAGTCCAAGGGTCTATCCCCAACTTGGGTAGCAGCCCAGGCTGGTATGAGTGTTGGGAACCTCTATCGTATAGAAACAGAAGATGCAAAGTCTTTACCGCGTGAAACTTTGCGTAAGCTTTCTGATGCCCTTGGTGTAAATTTTGATGCCGAGGTTAAAGCTGCTTTAGTGCAAGAGATGGAATAATTTTTCTACTAATGATGCGGTTAGCATAAAGCAAACGTTATTGCCTCATTAGTATACAAATTTAGTAATTGTATTTGTTGCAACTAACAATCGGAGTAACTACTGGAATTATCTTTAGATAAATAGCACAACAACTAGAAGCGATCGCCCACCGTCCAAAGTTAGCGATCGCCTGCTCAATCCGTTAACGACAAAGTGAGCTAACTATAATGCTGACACATTTTTGGAAAAACCCTCCAAATCAGCTTCTCTTGTTCACTTTGCTTAAACTGCAACACCTCAATTTTTAAGCATTTACCATAGTGGGCAAGAAAAATGCTGACACTAGAAAAAGAACAAACAACAGCACTCGATTACAGTGTTGTCAACACCAGCATCCAAGAAACCTTCACCGCCATCGATAGATTCGAGTGGCAAGCGGTAGATGAAATCCTCCAGATGAGGGAACAACAGCTTTACCTGCAAGCTGGCTATAAAAACTTTGAAGAATACTGCCAGCGTGAATTATACGCCTGGGGTGGATACCGACGAATCAATCAGCTGCTGGGGGCAAAGAAAGTCATTGACACGGTTGGCGAGTTGGGGGGACACATCAAAAACGAGCGTCAAGCCCGTCCGCTACTTCGTTTAGTCAAGGAACCAGAGAAACTAAAACAAGCTGTAGCGATCGCTCTCAAAGATAACCCCTCCCCTGGTGAATCAGATTTTGCTGCTGCCGCCCAAAAAGTGGTTCCTCAACTTCCACGCAAAAAACATATTGTTCAGGAACCAATGGTTCCCAAAATTCAAGAACCAGTGCTTCCTAAATCAGCCATTGTCACAGTTTCGCAACAGTCACACCCAAGGTATGGGGAAGAAGGAACCATTGAGGCAGACGCACCAAATCACTGGCAACAGATTGTCACTTTTGCTGATGGCGAGAGGTTGTTGATCAACAATGCTGATTTAGATGCCCCAAGCGTTCCCTTTCCCAGAGAGCGCACTTACCCCGCAGAATATACAGAAGCGATCGCAGCACTCAAGGAACAACACCAGCAGGAGCTAGAGCATCTAGAGCAAGAATTGAGGATTGGCTTGCTTTCAGAAGCCACTGCCAATGCCGAAGCCCAAGTACAAGAGCAAGTACAATCTCTGCAAAACCTGTACAAGCAGCAGAGGGAGCAAAATATTCAATTGCAGCAGCGATTGGATGAGATGGAATCGCTACGGCAGTTGGAGATAGAGAATCAGCAACTCCAGCAACGTATTCAGGATTTGGAAAACGCCGTACAAAAGCATCCTGTCCAACAGTGGGGAAATACTCTCACGCAGCAAGCGACCAAAGCATTGAATAAACAAGTGAAGCAAGCACTAGAGCAAACAATTGATCTGCGATCGCTAGCTGTTGAACCCCCCAAGGAGAATGCACAAGAATGTCTGCGGCTCATGGGTATGGCTTTGAAAAACCTTGCCAGTGCTATGAACAATACCCAAGCGCTTGAAGCTGCGGCCATAATTCTAGGGAGTGAACCGACACCAACTGCGATCGCCTACCGTGCCGAACAATTGTCAATGTTGCCCCAGGCGGTTAGTGACATTCGGCAGGTACTTGCAAAACCTGGGTGTAGTTGGCAGGAGTTTTGGGCAGTGGCGCAAGAATACGAGGTGATTAAGTCGGATTATTGGGCAGAACTTACCACCCAGGAAACAGAATTAATTTCCACACTCCAGAACGCATCCCTTCAACCGCGCACTATTGGCATCGGTTCTATTGTTGCTCATGCTGACCCGTACCGGACTCTGTATTTGCAGAGGGGCGAAGTTGTAGACGAGGTAGGGGGCAAAGTGGTAGTAGCTTGGGATCACTGGCGCAATGAGTTGAAAAAGACTCAAAGCTATTCCAGGGAAGAGTTGCGATTCTGGCAAGACGAGAACCCTAGATAAAGACTCGCCTTGAAATAGCTAAAAAACTTAAACGCGGCATGGGTGCAATGTCGCCCAGATTGTCATGGAAAAATTTAGGAGGAGAATATGACTACAGCGTTAAAAGCAATCAACGGTGGTAGCAAACAACGAAGCGATCGCAAACAGACGGATGCAGAGAAATCGATTAGACCACACTGCAAGGTATCAATTGAGGATATCAACTGGGTTCGTCAACAGCCTCCATCTGTGCAGCAGCTTTGGTTAGACTCTGTAGCGGCTGAACAATTCGGGGGTTCTGCCCATAAACTCGATACTAACCTCACCTACAAATCTTTGCAAAAAGCAGGGGCGGCGTTGACTGCTCAAGGACTGTTCCAGTTCGAGGAGTTGTTTGGCCGTTTGCCCTCCGGTAGACCTGGGTTGATTGGCTACCGTGTTCGTAACTTACACGGTTATTACAATCGCTTTTACTGGGAATCGTCCACGTCTGGGGAAAACAATTCTTGTGATGAGAAAGCCGTCCGCGCCGGGGAGAAAGTAAACCACCCCGGACGGAATGAAAACCACCCCAAAGTGGAACAGATCCACGCTGATTTGGAATCATTCCAAAAGAATGGTCAAAAAAGTGAGGATTTGCAAGGGTTTCAAAATCCTAACAACGCTTTTAACAACCTGTTAACTACCTACCAACAACCAACTAAGGTTGTTGGTATGGTAGTTGGTTCTGACGCGCAAAACAAAAATTCGCGTGGAGAGGAAACGGCTCACGCGCCCTTGAGGGGCGCGTCGCCTCAACGTATCGAAAGCGCGTCAGAACTTGAAGAATTGCCTACAGCAACGGACTGCACGACGCTAGCGCTTGTGGATGATGTACAGGCTGAATCTGCTTTATTGATAGGAGAAAACCAGGATTGCAGTGTTAAAGCGATATTCCCTCATGAAGGTACTTGTTCCGTCGCACCCGTCGCCCAAAATGAATTTTCTTTAAATTCTACGATCGCAGATCAACCACAGGGGCAAGTAGAACAAAGTAATTTCGCTCCGTTGTTGGCTGAAAATCAAGTCTCTGGTTTTGAGCCGAAAGACTGTGATGAAGAACCAAGTTCCGCCGCGCCTGTGTCATTAAATCAAAGTGAGATATTTGAATGGTTGGATAGAGCAAACCTTGGAGAATGCCCTCCATTGTGGGTAATTCAATATTTGCTAGACAGCAAGTATTACGCCAGCATGAGGGCAAGCATCAGCAAGTTTGAGAAGCAGTGGAATCTATCTGTAGTCAATTATCAGGTGCAAAAATCTAGTGATGCGTTGTTTACCACTGAAGACATCGCCATGAGATCCAAAGTTAGACTATTGCGAATGAAGAAACTGAAGATGGCTTCTCTGGTTGGGGAAAATCCTGGTTTTGACTTCCTCCAAGAATGCTGGAAGGATGACCCTGCCTTACAGATCGTGATCAAGAAGCTGCTGGCGAAGTTTCCGCAGTGGGGGGTTGCGATTGTGGATGGGGTGTTGGTGGATGGGGTGTTGGTGGATTAAAAACCAAATTAATCAGTAGTGGGCTTACTAAAGATTTATCTCGCAAATGTAAGTCGTATTTTCACAAAGATGGCTATACTCATACTGCCAGCAATTAAACTTAATCTAGAAAAAGGTTGATATATAATAAGAGCCTTTGGAGAGAAAGAATATATGAGAGCGCGAGTGCTTGGTGAAGTCATCGAAGAGCATGAATATGCTGTTTATCTATCACCAGGATATGAGAAAGATGTGCAATGGGGCGGCTATCATGTGACTATCACTGGGTTTAGTAACTTTCATGCTTACAAGCAAGACCAAGGTAAAAAGTCTATTGTAACGGAGATATGGAAAGAAGTTAACAATGCCCAAGCATACAGCTTTCGCAATAAGATCGAAGGTAAGGATTATTGGATTAAGGCGAACTCACGAGATAAATTTGGAAGAAAAGTCTATGCAGTCTGTTTCAAAAGTAGATGTTTAGATGAGTTAGGCAAACAATTAAAAAATAAAGATTTTAAACGAGTAAAAGTTGATAGTAAGGTAAACTGCCACAAAGAAGTAGGTGGCAAGTGTTGGCATATCACTTTAAATAAATTTACAGAGGATGAATCAACTGTCAGACAACTATTTGATTCTCTGAAACAGAAAGATTGGAAACTCTGGCTTGTTAAAAAGCCATCTCAAGAATGCCAACATGATGCTAAAGGATGCAATTGGATTGATTGGCAAGAAATTTAGTTATATATAATTTAAAACAATATGGCTTAATTAAGAAGAATAGTAAGTTGAATTTCGTTCCTCAACTTAATCTATACCAGTTCTAGTTTTTAGCTTAATTGGACAGTATCACAATTTAAAATATAAATTTTAATCATTCGTAATTTAAAAACCCTTTATTAAAAGATTAGTATAGAAATCTAATAAGTATTTTGTTTACTTAAAAATAGCTTTTTACTAGGATATTAAGTGAGAATCTATTAGTTTTTTTAATTTATCAATATTCTCATTCGTATTGAATTTTATATTATTTAGTTCTTCTCGAAACCACAACCAATAGGGTTGAATAAGGTTAATATTTTTTAGGTCTTTTTCAAATAAATTGCCAATATAATCTGGACAATACCAAGCACCATATATTTGACTATTAGTACAAAAACCTTTTAAAATTGATTCCCATTCTTCCGGTTTTAAATAAGAAGCTATTCTAGACAGTTTACTTCCATTATAATTAGCATCCTTAAAATTGTTAGAATTGATAAAATTTTCAATAATAATATGTCTTTCTTCCGGTAAACGCTCTTCTAAAATAGGATTTATTTCCGGAAGAAGAATGCTACCTGCTTTATCTTTTAAAACCCATAGCTCATCCAAACTCATACCTCGCAATTTTTGAGTGACAAAAGTTTTTAAGCAATCTATAGCAAATACATCTAATAAAATTTTCATATTACCAGGTGTATAAGTAAATACTGGATAATCAGTACCAACAGTGGAGGTTTCTGAAACGATTGTTAAATTATCAATATAATTTTTTATTTTTAATTTACATTGTTCATTAATATAGTCTGAAGTTTCACATTGCTGTAGATAAATCAATAAATGACCCCAATTGTCACTACTTATTTTATCCCCAATTATATTAGATATGTTTTCATAATTCACAGACTCAGCATTGATTAACTCACTACCAAGTTGTAAGTTAGATAAATCATTGTTGGTAAGTTCATTGTAAGAAAAAGGCTCAGAAACTACTGCTCTGTCTCCTCCAGGTGCAGCAACAGGTTGAGTAATTGATAAAGTCTCGGAAATCGAATTGACAGGCTGTATTTGGCGTTGAGCTATCCTTTGAATTGCTCGAATTGCGTCTCTATCAGCACGAGATACTGCTAATACTCTGATCCACAGTTGCTCTGCTACTAATAAATCTCCTTCAGTTTCAGCCAGCAATGCTTGATATTTCAACGACTCTGCATCTTTTATTCTCGCTGCTTGTTCTACTAAGATGTAGTACATCTTGTAGGGTGGTTCCGCTTTTAAATAAGGATTTTGTTCAGATTTTTTGTAATAAGCATTTAATTGAGGTACTCTATAACGCAAATATTGTTCTAAACGTTCTACTGTGGCACAATTTGCCTCTCCCTGGATTCGTAGCCCTTCTAGTAAGCTGTAAGTAAATGAGCCATGCTGTAATTCATCTATCTCCCAAGACTTTTGGCTTGGCGCACATGAGTAAAAGGTGATCACTCCCTTCTGTTCCTGCGCCCCTACTCCTAACCCAGAGCGATCACCTTCATCTCGGCAAGCATCTATTAACAACACTACATTGTCTGCTCCACACCGCCGTAGCCTTTGGGTTACATAATCTACAGAGATAGCTGTTGTGTAATCTATTGGATCACTATCCAAAAACATCAAGTAATCTTGGTCTACATAGCGCTTCCCATGACCTGCAAAGAAGAACCACAGATTATCTTCTGCTTTCAATAATGGTTCTTCAAACTGTGCATTCAAAAATCGTTTAAATCTACCTTGTGTCGGCTGAGTTTGTATTGGTGGATTTGTTTTTATCGCCGGAGAATCTTCCGTAAACAGAAAAACTTCGTCAAATTTTGCTTCATCCTCAAACCAAGCCTTCATTACCTCAGCATCTCGCTTGGCATACTTTAATGGCTGGAGGTTGTCATAATTATTTATCCCGACTACAATTGCCCAATTTTTACCCATAGTTATTTACGTTTAAACTTGAAGGTCATTGCTCCTTTTCCGCCAGCTTTCCCCCCACCAATTCCAAACAAGCTGATTTGTCCTTCTCCATTAATTTCTACTGATAGTTCAATTTCCTGAAGCTGTATTTTAGAATCCGGTTCATCTGCTTCGTCAAGCATTTCTCTCATCGCTTGCAGAAACCCTTGCATTTCCTGCTTCAGCTTCCCTACTTCTACCGATTTTCGTCTGGTAATTACTAATTCTGTCGTTTCCGTAATTTCTGCGCCTAGCCTTCCGCCTATATCACGACCACCTCTCGAGCCTCTCGTCACTGTTTCATGAGTCGTTGCTGCTTCCGTTTCTTCTGTAATAATCCAGATTGTTTTTGGTGTTGGGGTTTCTGCTGACATATAGCTTTTTAAATACTCTCTATTTAACTAACTTTTACCAACGCTTCTACTGTTGCCACTCTAGCTTCTAGCTCTGCTACCTTTTGGTTTAGCGGCAATGCTTCACCGCATCCTAAATACTGGGACAACGCACCAACTACTACATCTGTTTTGGATGCACCTGTTTGTTCGGCATACTTATTTAGTTTCTCCAGCAGTTCTGGGGACAATCTAACTACAATTTGAGGTTTGACCATTACAGGCAACCTTTTGATTAATTGCATGACATCGCATTACTATTACATAAATAAACCCTATTGCCAAGTAAAAACAAACTCTTTCCAGTCCAATCACTTGTTCCGCCGCCTCACCTGCCCAAATTGAAAAATCTTTAACTTCAGCGATCGCAGATCAGAAAATAAAACCGAGTCGCCCCTCTGCTGAGTTGATGACTGAAAACTCAGTTTCTTGTGATGAAGTCAAAGCAGTTCATGAAGGTGAAAGTTCTGCCGCAGCTATTCCCAGTGCTGAAAAATGGTCACATGAGGCGATTGTCGCAAGGTCAAATGTGCGACCAGAGCGTATGCAGAAACTGAAAGTTGCGGCGAATTCGGGGCAGAATCCGGGCTTCGAGTACTTGCAAGAGTGTTGGAATGATGATCCGGCTTTGCAAATTGTGATCAAGAAGTTGTTGACGAAATATCCTCAGTGGGGGATGGCTTGTATTGATGGGATATTGGTTGATTGGGAGAGGTAGCGATGTCTATAATAAGTGTTAATTATCGACTTTTCAAGTCTGCTATACTGATTGTCTCAATCGGCATAAAACCTTTTGTCTTTTGAAATTTCATTTTATGCAAGAAGTTAGACATTGAATCTGATGGATCAAGAGTGTCAAAGTTAAGTTTTTCAAGGATATTTTTAGGAATAGCTACAGATAGAACAGGTTGTTTTTGCGTATGACCTGTTTGAGAATTAAATAGTTCACCAATACTTGTGATTATAATTGTTTCAACTGGCAATAAAGCAAACATTTCTCTAGCTATTCGTAATACACAACCACAAATATAATCCTGATATATTTCATAAGATATTGCTTTTGGCATTTTTTTTGTTGAGAGTTTACCTGTTTTTGTTAAAGTTTTGATTTCAGAAGGAATAGCTGTTTCACTATTTACATAAACCGTAACGCCCAAGGTTAAATTATTAATGAGGTCAAATTCAATCATAGAACCTAACTCACAGATGTCATCAAATGGTTTTTCCATATCAATCACATCTATATAAGCTTCAATATCTCCGGTAATGATCTGTTTTGATAACTCAACTAGATTTTGCCAATTCTCATAATCTTCCTTATATTCTGAAATTGCAGTATTATAATTTAATATATCTGTTTTTCTACCTTCATCTACACCTTTTACTAAGGTAGCTTGCTTAGTTTTAACACGTCTAAATAATTTGTCACAAAGCGTAGGCTTAAATTGAGATAATTTAAGTTGAGCAGCAATTTCATGTGTATTTAATTTTTCAGGTTTAATTGGTGGTTGAGAATTGCGAATCAGACTCCAATCCCACTCTTCACCGCATTCTTTATGAACTGACAGAAGACAATCTATACGGTTTTCATAAACTTGCACTTCATATTTAGCAAGTTCTAATTCTTGCATTTTTGCTCGTAATTTTGACTCTTTTGCTAGCTCTCTCATAGTGAGAGCAGACTGGCGTTGTTTATGCCGTTGTTCTGCTTCTCTTTGTCGCTGGTATCTTTCAAGATTACGCCGAGCTTTTGCACATTCACGGGCCGCTCGCCGGGCTGCATTTTGTCTTGTTTTCGTAGCTGATGATGGGTTGCCCCTACCATCATAATTCCATCCCATAAGATTAAAAAGTAAAATGCTGTTGGATAAATGTAGCTATTATGAGTACAATTGGAAGCTATTTAATTTCTTCCCAAACTTGGTTAACCCATATTCTTTTATAGTTAGTGCTAAAGAATTATATTTGTAAATTTTGAATACAAAAACTATTGCTTATTTAGCATAAATTAAATTTAATACGGAAAGTACCGTATTTATACATAATATTTTCTCTGAAAATAACCTAAAATTGTGAAATAGTTTTAAGAGAAAACCAAGGTTAATAGTATTTTTCAGAGTACTGGAATAATAATCCGCCCTTGCAGATTGTAATTAAAAAACTGTTGAGTAAGTTCCCATAGTGGGGAATTGCTTGACTGAAATGAGTAACGTGATCGCCCTTCAACTACTCGCATACTCCAGCACTCGTTCCCACTCCCAACGTCAAGCAGTCTCTACCAACATTTCCTTGCCGTTGGTGAATTGGATGAATTCTTGCCCATTGTCGTAAAACACATCAGCAACCAGCCGATTACGCACATCATACCCCCACTGAGAAACTGCGGCATTCCACCATCTTTGTCCTGCCGATTGTAACAGTGGCAGTTCCAGGGACTCATCACGCCATGCTTTTGGCTTCCATTGCTGTTGTAATGCACTAATCAAAATCTAGCGTGGCAAAACTAGCTAGAGCAAAAACTTAAACGTAGTAAATTCGTTATTATTGAAAATTTTGGTTTACCTATTTACGCCTATTTCAATCATGAAAAATCTACTCTAGCAAGTTTTACCACTCTAGATCAAAATTGCGTTTGAGATCGCCTATCTCAAAGAAGCACTGCGGACACTTGGAAAGGCGTTAAGTCACCGGAAGCTGTGTTTTTTGGGGCTTGTAAGGAGAGACGGAAACCGGAGTCTGCACAAGTGAAATATTACGTTACGGTCAAACTCAATCCTTAGTGGAGTATTCACTTTGACATCAGTGAATCAAAAAAAGATACATCACAACTAGCAAAGCGAGAGAGGAGAGAAACCTCTTGGAAACGGAGTCCAGTAGTAGGTAAATATCCGTCAAGTGTTTTTTCTTGTTGTAATTGATAATTGATTTCATTTAACTCAATTTCTTCTAATTCACCTTCACTAATCCACCCCACTGCTTGCCAAAACTTGATCACAGGTGCAAGTCTTGCTTGTCCAATTGAGCCACTCTTAAGCCAGATTTCTTTTTGCCTTCTAAATCCAAATTTAGCATCACTGTATTTTTCCCACAAAGCGTTTACAACATATAAATCCTCAAGCGGAAAATTCTCAAAATCGCTTCTCACAAGAATTTGGATGCCTTTTTTACCCATTTTTTGAGTCATCAAACGATAGGTTTCTTCATCCGCCTTTTTCCAATCTTTGGCTTCAAGTAATTTTTGAATTGGAGTATAGTGAATAAAAAGATACTTAATTAAAGAACATATAACATCGTTAGTCGCAAAATCAGTATTTTGTTTATTATTAAACAGTTCAATTAAATTTTTATGAATAGACTCTATAATCTCTAAGGGAAGAATTTCCTTATTTAAGATATCTATCTCTTTTTCCAAGGTATATCTAAGAATTTTAAAGGCTCTCATGTAAGCTTTTATTGCATTTTCAAGATCACCCTGCTTTTTAAATAAACTCCCTTGAGCATAATACGCATAAACTAGAGTTTGTAATTTTTGAAAAACAGAATTTATTATTCGGTTATTGTCTAAATCATTCATAGCACCTTGAAATGCTTCATTGTTGTCCAAATACTCTAAAGCAATCTTAACTTTTTCTTCTGCTTTTTGAAATTCTTCGAGTTCCAGGTAAGCTAAAGATAGATGACTTAGTAATATCGCTTTTTCAACTTTATGATCTTGAAATTCTTTCGCCAAACTAGCAAATATTAACACTTCATCACCTGGGAATTTGTGACTTTGATTACGAAGTTTTATTACCAGTTCAGATAGTTCTCTTCTAAGGTTTTCAGCATCCCGTACAGTTTCTAATTGCCTCTCAACCCAGCTCTCGTTAAAAACTTCTCTATAGATAGGATTATAAACTTTTAATTTTTTCTGATTTTTAACAACTAACCCTGATAGCTGTAATTCACTAACTTCAATACTGTTATTACTATCTATTTCTCCTAATTGTCGAATTTGCTGATATAATTCCAACAAATAACTAGCTCGTTGTTCATTTGAAAGAATCCGGTCTCGGATCGTTCGTAAATGCTCTGGATTATCCTGAAATTCCCAATTTTCAATAATCCTTGCTATTACTACTTCCGCAACGGAACGAGGATTATCTTTCTCGGACTCCTCTACCATAAACTTACATAATTTCTGAGTTAGAAATGGTTGTCCGCCTGTGCAATCTAAAATTGATTCGATTACTTTTTGAGGATTTGATACCTTGCCTTCTAAGCCTTTAATAAGCGGTTGGACTTCTGACATCCGAAAACCATGTAGTTCAATTCCTTCTCCAATATTAAAAGGAGTTTGGGTTTTATCAGTAATCAAATCGCTGGGAGTCGCCACACCCAACAATGCAAACGTCAGTCGTTCAAATTTAGGATTATCAACTCGTTGATTTTGAAAAAAACGAATTAAAGCAAAAAAATCATCCGAAGAAAAATCCTGGCTCAGTACTCTGTCAATTTCATCCACAAAAATGACTATTGGTTGCTGAATTTTTTCCAGTAATACTTGTTCGATAAACAATCTCAAACACATGACGGGATCTAGTATTTCCTGTTTTTCTCGCCACCATATCTGCCAATTAAAATCAAATTTATCTTCTAATTGGCAACTTTCTACTAAGGCGTAAACAATTCCTCCATACCATTGTGATTGTGTTACATTGTGTTTGCCAATCCCTGTTAAGTCAATTGCTGCACAGATAGTCCCTTCTTGTTGTAACTTTTGCATCGTCTGTACCCGCAAGCTGGACTTACCCATCTGTCGGGAGTTCAAAACGTAACAAAATTTTCCTGACCGCAATTTTTGGTAAAACTCCTCGTCTGCTTGTCGCTGTACATAACTAGGAGCATCAATTGGGAGACTTGCACCAACCTGATAGAAGTTAGAACTACTGGCTAGCACTTTTCAAAACTCCTTATAAGACGCGGCGGAAATACTCACGGTAAAGTTGGCAACGGGGCATGACATGATTATTCTGTTTTTGTACTAGCCCCAAACTGTGCAATTTATAAATTTGGATTGGATCTAATTCTACTCCTACATTTGAGTTAACTACTCGGTTTAAACATATTCGCAGTTCTGGTACTGTTTGCAAAACACCTAACAGAGAGCGTAAGTGATTATTATAAATCCCTGCTTCTGTTGTCGCCGATTGTAGTAAATTTTTGAGAGTTACTTTTCCTGTTGCTATCTCGTACATTGCCAAGCGTAACAGGTACGGGTGTCCTCCTACCATTTTCCTCAATTGTTCTAAAACAGCATTCCCATCTTGTATTCTATGTTTTTTAACTAATTCTTTGCTTTGCTGTTGATTAAATTCCTCCAGTTCTATAGGTATCCCTGCATTAAAGGGAGATTGATGGATATCCAAAGGGATGTAAGGTTCTGTGGAATGTGCCAGTACTAAATGCAGTTGTTTCCAAACATCAAAATTTTTTCCTTTTTCATGCCAAGAACGCAACATTCCAAAAAAATCTTCTACCACTTCCCTATGAGGAAATAATCGATCTACTTCATCCAAACATAGAACTAAAGGACAATTAATTTTAACTAAAATATGCTTTCTAAAATAAGCTGTACAATTATCATTACTACCTAAAATATCCGTATTCCATGCTAATGACACTTTGTTTTCAATTTCCAGTTCGTCACTAACCCTTCCACAAAACCAACGTAAGAATTTATCAAGATTTGTTAGAATTGCTTTATCTGTGCTACCTAAATCTAAATAAACTGACTGGAATTGTTTTTTCTCTGCATAGGATAAAAGTCTAGTCAACAAGGAAGTTTTACCCATTAGTTTGGGTGCTTTAATCCGAATTAAAGAACTAGGCTTCAAAAGTGCTTCATAAACAAATTCAATACCATCTTGTTCTATATAAAAAGGTGAATTTAATGGCACATATCCGTCTGGATATTCTAATTCAATAGCTGGAAAAGAGTTTATTGTTTTATTCTCAACAAGTTCTCGTTCAATATATATGTCTACACCTGCATCTAGTCTAGAGTTATCATCAGCTTGCAACTGTCGTTCAACTGCATCCAACTTGTCAGCAAGCTCCTTAAGTGTGCGTTCCTCTGACTGAACCTGGTGTTCGTATTGAAACTTGCGGGATACATCGGTTTCAATAAGCAATGCTGTTCGTAGATTTGTAACTTTCTGGCTTTGAAGGGTGTAGGCTTTTTCGAGTGAGTCTCTTTCTTGTTGCGATCGCTCTCTTTGATTCTGTGATTGGACTGAATTACCTGATGTCGCTGTCTGCTGCCCAAGGTGAATATTATAGATGTCGCCGCCAATTCGCCCAGCATTCACTGTGTCAGCATTAACCAATCCACCGCCAAACTGGGAATTGCGTAAGTCACTACTGGAGACTTGCTTTGGGTCTTGTGAATCGGGCATGGGTCTGTTTGGGCAGATTTAAGCGTTGTTGTTATGGATATTACCACCTATTTCATCTGTGTTAACTGTCTCGGCATTAATTAGGCTTCCACCAATCTGAGAATTTCTGAGGTCATAAGTAGCTCTACCTGCCAAGAGCTTTACAATCTCAGTCAAATCGGTACTTTGCTTGCGGTAAATCTCTATCTGCTCATCTTTACCCTGTAACTGAAGTTGGTATTTTTCTTCTAACGCTACAAGTGCTAATTCATATTCTCGTTTTAAGTACTTCTCAACTTCAGCTTTATTAGCATCGGTAGGAACATTCACCCGAATTACAAAAGCACCGTCATTCTTATTTTCGATAGCTTGGATGCTTAGTTCTTCACCGCCACATTTAACCTGTAGTTTTTGAAACGAAGTCAGGAATGCTTGCCAATCAATACCATTGTTAAAAATCAGGTCAACTGTTTCTTGAACTTTTTGAAACAGCTTGGTAAATTCTCCGGGAGCAAAGTTACCATTGCTGGGACGACGTTCTTGTTGACCACTTTTCAAGTAAATATAATGACAATTAATATAATCTAGTTTTGTAAAACTGTTAATGTTCCAGTCTTCTAAACAACTGCCTGTAAGTTCTGCTGTAGTAAAAATTGTTCCTAGTGCTTGAGTTCTAAATAGGTTAGCTTCATGAAGGGTGGCACAATTAAAATCTGCTTCAATAAGATTCGCACAGTTAAGCATAGCTCTATTAAGATTTGCTCCTGCTAAAACCGATCCATTTAGGTTAGCCATCAAGAGGTAAGCCTCACTGAGATTAGCTTTACTGAGGTTAGCTTTACTGAGGTTAGCCTCAATAAGATTAGCTCTGCGGAGATCGGCTTTTCTAAGACTAGCTTTACTAAGATTAGCTTTATGGAAAATAGCCTGTCTTAAATCAGTTTCATCAAGTTCAGCATAACTCAAGTTTGCATTTTCAAGATTAGCTTTTCTAAGACTAGCTTTACTAAGATTAGATTCACTAAGGTCAGTGCCGCTAAGATCAGCTTCATTAAGGCAGATATTGTTAAGATTAAACATAAATAAATTCATTGCACTAAGATTAGCGCTATTTAGGTTTATATTTACGTCAAAAACTTTCTCTCTCCACTGATTCCAAACATCCACCCCTTGCCTAAGTATTGCTAAATGATCTTCATTCGCCATCACCAGTTACCCCTCAGCTTCATCTGTAGCGACTGAACTATTCAGCATCCTGCCACCCTTCTAAAGTTGCCAAAAGTATGTTAACAAGAGGATGATCCACTAATTCCTTCAATGCCTCAGTTCCACCAGATTTCAACGCCCCAATTACCCGCGCTTTCAAAGTGGGATTACTATCGATTTGCTTGAGCGCTTCTGTCACTGCTATCTGTTTTTCTAGTGGAGTGCTAGTAGGGTAACTCTGCCCTAACTGATTGAGAAGCTGCTGAATGTCTGCTGCGGCTTGGGCTAGATTCTGCTTTTGTTCGGGGTTGTAGTTGGTGATGTTGCCGCCGATTTGTTGTGCGGTTACTGTGTCTGCGTTGACTAGACCACCAGCGAATTGAGCGCCTTGTAAGTTAAAACTAGAACTTTTATTATTTACCCTTTGTTGATTATTTTCTCCTTGAACATTATTAATATCGCCATCAACTGAACCACCAACTGAAAAGCCACCGGGATTGTTTGTCATAAAACCTACCTGCTCAACGTTTGAATAAAAGCTGGGACGCTGTAGTGCTGTGACTACCATATTCTGTAAATTAACAATTCTGCTATCCTTCTCAGCGATAACTGCTTTAACTTCCTGTTCTGCCAGAGCTTTTAGCTGATTATAAGTAGCGAAATACTCCGCACTCAGTTGCGATTTATCGGCTGCGATCGCTGTTTTGGCACGGAGCAGAAATTTGTCCTCACCACGTACTTCCATCCCAACAATCCGCAAATCCGCTTCGGGGTTATTTTCTGCCAACTGCTTGAAGGAGATAGCGATCGCTCTGGGATCAACTCCTTGGTTATGGTACAAGTCAAGGGTATCGAAGATGGGTTTGATAAAATCTCCAAACTCACCCAAAGCAAATACTTCTTGCCTGTTGTCGGGTTTACGGTGGGGGTCTGGGTTATCTGGCGTGGGCAGACGCATATAAACGTATTCACAGCGTACTCCATCAAATTTGGTGTCAGTGGTAATGTTCCAATCTTCAATGTATGTCCCGGTGAGAGTTGCGCCTGTAAAATCAGTGCCGTCTAGTTGAGTTTGCACTAACTTGGCTTTGGTTAAGTCTGCATCTTGTAGGTTAGCGTGGCTCAAGTCTGCACCAATGAAGCTGGCATCTTTTAGGTTTGCTTCTTTGAGATTAACTCCCCGTAGATTTAATCCATCAAAATTTTTATTTTTTCCAGATTTTGTAGTTACTAAATGCTGTATTTGTGGTTGAGCAAGATAATTTCTTACTGTTATAGTATATTCTAGGTTCTTGGCTTGAAACCAACAGGTATGAGTTATATTGGCTCTTCTAAAATTGCTATATTTCAAACTTGCCTTGCTAAAATCTGCTTTTGTTAAATCTGCGTTCTGAAAACTAGTCCCACCTGTATTAACAATAGCTATCTTCACAAATTCATCGACTATTGCTGTAGACATAGGTAAAATACCGGCCTTTACTTTATTGACTGCTGTAGACACCATTCCTGCCTGAGAACCAATTAAAGCAATGAAAAATATCCCACACAAAGCAAAGCCTACTGGTACGAATCCCGCTAGAACTATAAAAGTAGATTGATTTATTAAAGCATATATCATCAAAGCAAGAATCCAAGTTATAAAACCAGCTACTGCAAAAACAGCAGTTACTGTTAGAGCAAGGCTTCTAAGGTTAGAATGGTATTTAGACGCAACAAGCGCAATACAAAAGGTAAAAATAATAGTTCTTACTACAGCGATATAAATAGAGCCTAATATTGCTGATAGCAGTAAACAAATCAACAGAGTCAGACAGCCAATAAACCAACGCTTCTGCAATCCTGTTTTTGCGTAGCTAAAGTCAGCACCCCTCAAATTAGCACCTGTAAAATCTGCTGACTTTTCCCGTTAAGTCTCTCTAGCAAGCTTCCAACCCTCACAGAGGTCGTGCAATTTTAACCAGCCTCGCCACAAGACTTGGATGCCAATCGGTGTTTTACTTCGATGTTCTAGGTAGCCACCAAGACGAGCAACAGCTTCAACAGCCCAATTAACTGTTAGCACTTTGGGTAATTTGGGAGATTTAGCTTTTAAAATCTGAATTTGTTGGGGATTGAGGATTTCAATTGCCAGGGCTGAAGGCAGGGTGCGATGGAGATAAGTCAACTGTAAAAGCTCAACAGCAATCACACTCAAAAAACCAATTAGGGTCTTCATCCCATCGGCAGCAAGTCTATATCTTTCCACCTGACATCCAGACTTGAAAATTTTATGATACTCTTCTACTCGCCAACGGTAAGAATACCAACGTAAAATGGTAGAAGCCATCTGGATATCTGCAACAACTTCTGTGGTTAGCAACATCCATTCTACAGGGGTTTCACCTTCTGGACAATCAACTTCTGTTGCATAAACAGCATATATCGGTAGAGGGTCACGGTTGTCAAAACGATAGGGAGTACGGAGATTCACGGGGCAAAATCGTACAGATAACTTCGCCTTGCGAGCAGAACGCTTGCTCGTCTTGGGTAATTCGATTTCTTGTTCTAGCCTGACAGGTTGCGCTTCCAGCTTTGACCAAAGACGCTCAGTCTCGGAATCTAAACTACGGTTATGAGCTGCACGAACAAGAACTCCGGTGTGTTGAAGTTGACGAACTTTATCGAAAACTTCTGTGATATCACCCTCTCGGTCGAAAGCATGAATTACTCGTGTGTGCTTACTTACAAGGTTTTCTACAGTGGTGAGTGCTTCTACCCACCGATAAGATTCTTTTTGTTCAAAGGAACGCTTGCGGGCTTCTTTACGGGCTGCTGCTTGCCGTTTTTTCTTTTGTATTGGGGTTTCATCTTTTGATGGTTTCTGTTTTAGCTCTCGATTCCAAAGTTTTTGCCACAACAGACCAAGGGACTGACCTTTTTCAGGTTCCATAGCTAAAGCGCTGTGTAATATTAAACCGTTACCTCCCTTACCAATCGGGCCGTAACCTTCTTTTTTAGCTGCAATACTGCCATAATCAAGAAAAGTAGTGTCCCCGACACACAGCACTACATCATGCTCCGCAACAATTTCCGCCGTCATTTGGCAGTGCGGCTCTATTAGCTTGGTAAATTCCACTTTGGGGTTGGCAAAAACTCGTATGCTCTCTTAAGTACGGTTCCGCTGTTAAAGATTTCTGAGAGTGCTTTGCCAAATCCCTGGCTTAAAGCATAGCCGATTGACATTGCACGCTCATTCAATCGGCGATCGCCTAATTCACAGGTTGCAAAATTTTTCTCCCACCAGTCCAGCATTGCTTGTTACCTCTAGCACACGATTTCAATCACTGTACCGTATATACTGTGCTTTATCCAAAATCCTTTCTGAGCAAGCTTTTTGAGACTTAACGGGAAAAGTCAGGTAAAATCTGCTCCCCGGATATCAGTGTCGCTAAAGTTTGCCCCTGTAAGGTTTTGACCTTTAAATGAACGACCTCTAAGGTTTTGGCGGGAGAAGTCTTGAGGCATAGCAGGGCTAGTGAAAGCGAGGGTTATGTTACATACAGCTTAAGTATGAGCTTTTACGGACTGTAACACAAGATTTCTGTTGAAGTTTGTGTGTTCAGCGATCACATCTCTTAAGCAAGTTTTAGAGTAAGCGATCGCACTTGAAGATAACCCCTGCCTCAGTGAATCAGATGAAAGCAGCAGTCGCCAACAAGGTTGCCCAAGAAGTCTGCTGCAAGTATTGCAGAGTTACCATAATGAGGAAGCAAATATTATCTTTGTGACCTTCTGTCATCTGAATTGTTGGCGAGTAGCACCATAACAGTACTTGGAGAATTGGAGCAAAGAAGACTCTAAGAGGTTGTTTGAAAAGTCAATACGGTCAGCGTGCAACGGGATTGTTAGCTCTTTGACGTTATTTCAATGGACGACTGAGAAATTTGTTAATTTGATACACTGTATCCTGTTGAACACCAGTAAGTATATCTTTCCGAACTATCTTTCCATCTTGTCTTCTTCGAGCTAATTGAACAACTTGAACGGAAGCAACGCCTGCCGATGCGCCAACGAAAATTTGTTTGCTGGCTAGTGTAGCCTCTACAATTTGGTTGAGTGGGTATTGAACTGAGGGATACCAAAGTAGAATCTTAGAATATTTTATAGTCAAAAGTTTTCTGCTTTTGTCGAAAGTAAGAGAAGCAATCTGCGGAAACTGAAGCAAGCCGACGGCTGTAAGAGATAATAAGAAAGCAACTCCTAGGGAAGGAATAGAAGCGAAAGTGACTGTGAATAAGTAACCAAGATTTTTTTTATTTCCTGGAAACAAAAGATGAACCAGCAGCCAACCAATAGCAAAAGATATAGCAAAGGATTTATCGTTGAGCGGAGGCAGATTTTCCGAGATTGCTACAAAACAGATAGTAACAAGAACATTCACTCCTAGCGCTAAACATACCAGTTCGAAAGCACTGGTAGGCTCTTCACGCCTAATCACTAGTTGCTCTTCCGTAGACTCTACAATCTTCATGATTATTACGTTAACGTAAGTTCGAGAAAACTAAAAAATGGCAGGAGGTAGCGCAGGCAAGTCTTTAGGGTAAATGTCAATAGAGGGTTTGTTGGGTAAGTAAGTATAAGCAACTAAACCAGCTACCAAATTAACCAATACGAAGGCTTATACTGCTGGCATAAAATTTGACTTATTAAAACTTTTCAAACACCCTCTTATATTACTCTATAAGGATCATGATGAGAAATTAGCCAAACTGCTTAATCAATAGTTGTTTGTACAGATGCCTTTCTGAACAAACGTGGACTTGTAATCTTCAGCTTACCTTCGCTAGCTAGCTCCTCAGAATGTGTTAAATCAATCTCGCGGCTTTTGAAAATCCAGTACGATGCAAATATAAAAATTGCAACTGCTTCAACAAAGAAAACTGTTGATCTTGCCTCTGAAGTAGGTTGTAAAACTAATGTCAGTAGCACAGTGATTATAGGAAAAACGATCATTCCTATGCCCATTAGAGGATATATCCTACTGTAAAAAGATCGAATATTATCATTTTTTATCAGCTTAAGCGTATCTGATGCTCTAAAAATACAAACATACGCAATGGACAGGAAAAACAGAATTGCGAAAGTCCCATGTAGCGAGAATTTGCTACATGAGTTGCCGCAACCCCACTCCATAGGAAATAGCGCAACCCCGACAACAGAGACTCCAGCAAGGTTTAATGCATAGTTTTCATAATTCGTGTAACCTTTATAGAGATACAGAAAGACCCCAACGGCACACAAGATACCAACAAATACGTCCCTCGTAGTACCGCCTCCGCTATGATAATAAGCACTCATTGACTCTTGAAGCGGTAGGTTAGAGCGAAGATACCCTACAATCCATAAAAGAAAAGGCAAGACAATTGCAAGCCCCGCTATTCCAATGCGAAGATTAGTATACGTAAAAGTGATATGCTCTTGCAGCTGCTCTTGAGGTTGCTCTTGTTTTAAGCTCATTTACTTTTTAACTCCTGAAAAGTTTATCTATGCAGATTTTAGAAAAATTATCGGCTTGTTTGTTGACACAATTTATATGTCATTGGAGGCTTTTTTGCATGAATCGAAAAAAGACACATTTTTCATGGATTTGAGCAGTAATTAGTCTACCATCTTGTAACTATCCGTTTTACCTAACTGCATTATGTAGTTAAGCTTCAATTCGACAATAAACTGAATATAATTCCTTTGCCTGGCTCATTTTCAGTTTTCATAAAACACAAGATGTATTAAAGCGTTTCTTTGTTTAGACTGGGATACTAATCTGCATAATGGTTAGTGTAAGTAGTGTCTATATAAAGCTACAAATGTACAGAACTGAATTCCAGGCTGAATATAGTAGTCTCAGTAGATTTACAATAGAGTTTGCTTAATTTTAATTAAGCTTTCCGCTATCAGCCTTGATTTGAGGGTTTCAATACAATTTATTGCTTGAATTTATTTGCTGATTAGTCACGGTTTCTTCCCTTTCGCACCCTCGCTATGGAGATTCGGGAGTGATTGAGGCTTCGGCTCCGAATAACTATCAGCAGATTGTTAACTTTGCTGATGGCGAAAGGTTGTTGATCAGCAATGCTGATTTGACTGACGCAATTGTGTCCGAATCGAGTGAGCGGACATACCCAAAAGAATATTCTGAAGCGATTGCAGCACTAGAAGAACGCCATAAACAGTAACTAGAGCGATTTTCCCAGGAATTGAGGATTGGACTACAAGCAGAAGCTAATGCCACAGTCGAAGAACAAGCTAAAGAGCAGTGGTCACATGAGGCGATTGTTGCAAGGTCAAATGTGCGACCGGAGCGTATGCAGAAACTCAAAGTTGCAGGCAATTCGGGCGAGAATCCAGGATTTGAGTTTCTTGCGGAATGTTGGAACAATGACCCGGCTTTGCAGATCGTGATCAAAAAACTATTAGCGAAGTTTCCCCAGTGGGGGATTGCTTGTGTGGATGGGGTGCTGATGAAGTGGAATGAATAGTGATGCCTACGGCAACTCTATTTCTAAGGAAAACCCACTTATTGCTGTTTCTACACTTGTTCAACTTGCCATTGCTCAAGTTTCCTTTAAGAATACTATTCTTTGGCACTTGAATTTAAGATAATCACCTCAATAATTACTAGATGTTAATGCAATCTTTACAGCTTTTTAACTTCTGCTTATACAAGCAAAGCTATATTGCGATCGCTAAGTTTTACTGAATCTCTGTAACTTTAGCAGAAACAATTGTAGTTTTTTTAAATAAATAGTAATAATGAAAAAGTCTCAGTTTTTCAGAGCTATTCTACCTATTGCTGTACCAGCAGCAGTATTTTTCACTCTGCTTAATTATCTACAAAAGCCACTAACTGCCCAAACCTCAAGTGTTCATCTAAGAATGGGCAATCCTAGTAATGCTGGCAGCAGTTACAGTAATTTTTTGTTGAGCAAATCTCAATACGCAGTTTCCCATAACTGCTATAGAGGGACACCAAATTGGGTAAGTTGGCAGCTAAACACATCATGGCTAGGAAGCGCACCTCGCCAAGATGATTTTCGTGCAGATACTACATTACCTTCAAGCTGCTACCGAGTCACTTCTTCTGATTACACTGGCAGTGGCTTTGACAGAGGACATATGGCTCCGTCCGCAGATAGGACAAATACTATTGCCAATAACTCTGCTACTTTTTTAATGACAAATATAATTCCTCAGTCACCTGATAATAATCAGGGGCCTTGGGCTGTACTAGAAAATTATTCTAGAGACTTAGTAAACCAGGGGAAAGAACTTTATATTATTTCTGGTTCTTACGGCACTGGTGGAACAGGTTCTAATGGAGCAAAAAACACAATTGCTAATGGTAACGTTACAGTTCCGACCAGAACATGGAAAGTTATTGTAATATTAAATTCACCAAATTCCGATGCTAGCAGCGTCAATACTAACACAAGGGTAATTGCTGTGAATATGCCTAATTCGCAGGGAATTAGAAATAATAACTGGACAAGCTACAGAGTTAGTGTTGATTCTATTGAGATAAATACTGGTTACAATTTGCTCTCTAATGTTTCTTCCTCTGTTCAAAGTGTAATTGAGTCCAGAGTTGATAACTTGTAAGAATAGTTAGCTCACTAAAAACTTAAAGGCTGTATATAAATACAGACAGGCTAATGATTGCTGGGTTAGGTTTCTACAACTTTTGCCGAAATTCCGGCTAAATCCGCAGATGGAGTTTTACCAACAATATAAATATCAAGGTTTATCGTACCTATGCGATAAACCTTGATATCAGTGAGGTGATCTTTTAGTATTTTGACAAGTGATTGAAACTTTGACACATTTTGTTTTTGTATTTCATCGTGCCATTGTTTTTCCTCAGCACAGTTACGAAATATATAATCTAGTTCTACTTCTTCAATTGATGTTTCTAGAGAATGTCCTGTTAACTGGAGAAGTTTTTGAGCGGTCATTGGTTCTTGTGCTTGATTAGACCACAAAAAAGCTTCAAATGGATACTCTGATTCACTTATCATTAACAAACCATCGAAGGCTTGTTTAAGTTTTTCTGTAATCTCGTTAGTCATAAAATTTATTTATGGTTATGAGCATTGGTTTTTGAGTTTGCCAATCAGAGAATTAAATAGTTGCGTGTTTGAGCCTAACTGGATAAGGCTTTGTTTTGAGCTTCAAAGCTTCTAAAACACCATCTGGGTCGTAAAGTACCTGACAAATAGCAATTTCGCCCATATAAATCGAGGATACAAAACCATGAGGATGTCCTGGTTGATAATCAATAGTAATTTGTCCAGCATGGCAATCATCAATCACACGATTGACCTTCGCCAAATCACGATAGAGAAAATCTACACCTATACCTTGAACTTGTAGCCAACCGCCGCCATTAATCCACTTTCCCCATCCACCAATCACAGTAATCAAATTTACCCGATGGTTATCATCAAGCTCAGAGGCAAGGCGATTTAGAGCAATTAAATCGGGCGGGTTTTCTGAATTATAATAAATTCCCAAATCTACATCTGACTTATTGGTGTGGTTGCCCCGTGCCCGTGAACCGCCCAATGAGATAGCTGTAATTCCCTCAATTGACCGCAAACTTGAAACAATATGGTTGATGAATTGAGGCGATTCCTGATTCATAGAGCGATTGTTACATTACTATCGCTGTCATTTTATATTTTAAAGGCATCGCTACTTAAATTTATAATGCGATTGATTCGTTTGGACTCACTGCCATTATAAAAGTATAATTTCTAAGCCGCGCCTGTTACCAGTCCTGAGAAATGGTCACATGAGGCGATTGTAGCGAGGTCAAATATGCGACCTTTAAGAAGGGAAAAACTAAATCGAGCGGCGAATTCTGGCGACAATCCGGGGTTTGATTTTTTGCGAGAGTGTTGGAATGATGACCCGGCTTTGCAAATTGTGATCAAGAAGTTGCTAGCGAAGTTTCCGCAATGGGGAATTGCGATTGTGGATGGGGTGTTGGTTCATTAGAATGAGTAACAAGTGTGATGCGTTAAAAACGAATAATGCAAAGTTTTGTAATAATTTTGGCTTGATGCAAAAAATTTGAATTTTGGGGTGAAAGCTTAGTACACCTGGCCACACCAAACATAAGAGCATGATTATGAATTCAACAAATCCCCCTGAAAACGTGATTAATCGTTTGCAAACTATTTTGGATGCCACGGCTACGGGAAATTACGACCTTTTTCTCACAGTTGGTGATTCAGACTACAGAACGGATATTACCAAAGAAATTTTTGACCAAGTTAGCTCTCCACTAATTCCTCGTATGTCTGAAGGTTATACAACCACTTATTTCGGTGATCTCAAACAAGGAGAAACTCAGACATATTTGTGGAAGCTGAGTTTTGCTGATGATGGGCATGAATTTATAGTACGTATGGGGATGAAAGGGGACAAAGTTAATCTGATATGGATTACTTAAAATAAAAGATTGTTGTGTTGAACCCAAAGCCTTTCATGTTCCTTGCGCGTGTCATAGAAACGATACCCGTTCTGCTGCCCTGTGCCAAATCCTTAGAAATGCTCACATGAGGCAATTGTAACGCCTTATGAATAATTGATTTGCCGATATCAAGCGTGCCATTCCTATCTTGAACCTTGAAAAGGCTGAACCGTATTGGCATATAACGCTGAAGATAAAGTTAGTACAATTAGATAGGGCTGAAATTCTCATTAACAATTACGATGCGAATTAATCGTTTAACCTATGAACCTTCAACCCGTATTGGTATCATTGGTGCTGGATGCGCTGGTTTAACGGCTGCCGAAGAATTGCGCGATCTTGGATATAAAAATATCACCATCATTGATGCCAAAAATCGCGTAGGTGGGAAAACATATTCAATTAGGTACAAAGATGCAAGTCTTCAAACCCGTGGTATTTACGAGGGTGGAACTGCCTGGATATTACCAAGCCCCCTATATAAGAAATACAGAAAAAGGTATGCAATTTCTCCATCGCTTCATGTGATGCCACGGGTGCAAATATTTGACTTAGGGACTGGCAAAGTTTCTAGCCCGTTTTTAGTAGATTCCAAATATTCTTTATTGGGCCGACTCTGGCAGCTAAGAAAATTTTTTCAAGAATTAGACAAGTATACTTGGGATGAGGAGCCAGGCTATATCAATCCTGCTTACCGAGCGATGAATAAATCATCTCCTCAATGGTTTAACAAACAGGGTTTGGATTTTATTCGAGATGCTTTAATGCCGATTGCGAATGCGGGACAGTTTGGATATCTAGAACAAGAAGCTTCTACTGCTTATGTGATTAGGCTGTTAGCATTATGGAACCGTTGCAATTTCCTGAAAAAATTGGTTCTGAATATGCCTCAATTGCAAGAAGGGAATCAAGAATTATGGAATCGTTTAGCAGCAACCCATAACTTGTGTCTAGGACAAACTATTGAGCGTATTTCTCGCGGTCAAACAATCCTGGTCAAAACTGCCTCAAATCAGTGGGAATTCGAGCATTTAATTTGGACTGCTCCTGTAGATGACTTTCTTGGCGTAGCAGATGCTTCCCCTGAAGAAGCAGAAATTTTTTCTAGGGTACGTACAATAAAAAGAGCGGTTATTACCTGTAAAGTAGAGGGCTTACCCGCAAACATTTTCTACGTAATCAGAAATACTTTAAATCAGCCTTTAGCAACTAGTTATCCATTAGCTATCTACGAGGTTGATCCAGGCAGTAAAATCTACAACTTTTATCCATTTATGGATGAAACGACAACTGTTGAAGAGTTGGAAAGCAACGTATCCGATTGTGTCAAAAAGCTCGGAGGTACTCAAGTGACACTTATGGGGCAACCCCTAATTTGGAAGTGGTTCTCTCATTTTTCAGCCGAAGACCTCAAGGATGGTATTTATCAACGATTAGAAATGTTGCAAGGTAATCAAAACACCTACTTTGCTAATGAAATGACTGCTGGGGTGAGCGTACCTTATGGTATGGAATATGCGGCTTATTTAGTGGAACGCTTCTTTTGAGAGTTGACATACTTCCTGCAATTGAATTGAGGAAGTGGCCCAGTTGCGGCGAATTTGGGGCAAAATTCAGGGTTTGACTTTTTGCAAGAGGGCTGGAATGATGATCCCGCGAAAGCAAATTATGATCAAAAAATTGCTGACGAAGTTTGGGCAGTGGGGCATTACGATTGTTGATGGGGTGCTGGTGAAGCGAGATGCTAAAGTAAAATGATGCTAAAAGACCTAGAAAAAGCCAAGGAAGTCTGTATTGACTCTGACCAACTCTCAGTCACACCCAACAAAAACTTATGACTAGAGCGATAAATCGACAGTTTCTATTAGCTGCTCGTCCCGTTGGTGACATTAAAGAAAGCGATTTTGAGTACCGAGAAGAGCCAATCCCCAGCCCAAAAGATGATGAGGTGCTGGTACGTACTATATATCTGTCACTAGATCCTACCAATCGGATCTGGATGAGCGATATGGAGCAATATATGCCTCCTGTTGAAATTGGGGAAGTTATGCGTGGCGGTGTTATAGGTGTGGTTGAAGAGTCCAAAAATCCCAATTTTAAAAAGGGAGATTTGGTATCAGGGTTGCTAGGGTGGCAAGATTACGCGATCGCCCTTGGAAACAGTGGCTTTTCGCTGACGCGATTACCTAATCCTCTACCTTGTCCGCTCAACGCATTTACCGGGCCACTGGGAGCTACTGGTTTTACAGCTTATTTTGGGTTATTAGATATAGGACAGCCAAAAGTTGGAGAAACTGTGGTCGTTTCAGCCGCAGCTGGGGCAGTTGGTTCCATTGTTGGACAAATTGCCAAGATTAAGGGTTGTCGGGTAGTTGGTATAACTGGCAGTGATGAAAAGTGCCGTTGGCTTACAGAAGAACTTGGCTTTGATGCAGCAATTAACTATAAAACTGGAGATTTAGAAAAAGCATTAGCTCAAGCTTGTCCCAATGGAATCGATGTGTATTTTGACAATGTTGGCGGAATAATCCTTGATGCCGTCCTAACCAAAATTAATCTGCGCGCCCGCCTGCCTTTATGCGGTTTAATCTCAACTTATAATGCTTCAAAGCCTGTTCCTGGCCCATATAATTACAGCCAAATTCTCATGAAACGCGCTCTCGTCCAGGGATTTATTATCTTGGATTATATTCCCCGATTTCATGAAGCAATAGCAGAGATTGGAAAGTGGCTAAACCAGGGGCAAATTAAATATGCTCTTGAGATTGTTGAAGGCTTGGAAAATGCACCCAAGGCGATCCTAAAACTTTTCGACGGTAAAAAAAAGGGAAAACTGGTTATTAAAGTCTCAAATGAGCCTATCTGAAAAATTTATAAACATCCTCTAAAAGAGCTTAGAGGTTGTTTGAAAAGTGTTTTACTATGACTTTTTAGCGAGGTCAAGTCTGCGACAAAGCTGGCATATCTGGCGTATTTATTACTAGCGACTTACAATTTCACTTAATCCCTATCAGGGATTGAAACTCTATCCCTTGTAGCATTTCATGGGCTTTGATGCCCTTGAAATTTCACTTAATTCCTATCAGGGATTAGGATATCGAGACAAACCGATAATAGAGCTAGTTTGGGCTAAAGGTAGTGAATATTATCAGTTTTCACACGAGTATATTTGAGAGTTTAGGGAAACTAATAATGGCGACAACTAAATATCAAGCTTATATAAATGTGCCAAAGCCGAGTCCAAAACTAGCAGAAATAATAAAGCAATCGGGGACGACCTTATATTTAGATACAGGGGCAATAATCCAACTCATAGAGCCAGATACATCGATATTAAAAATAACTGTAGATAGACAAGAAAGCATATTTAAATTGACGGATATTCGTGCGATTCTAGCAACAGAACCAGAAATTAAATCGTCAGCGCTCACAAAAATTTTGCAATGGCGCATTCCAGTAATTTTATTTTCTCAATCTGGTGAATTTCTTGGAAGGATTGAACCAGATTACAAAATCAGAGCAGATATTGTACAATCCCAAGTAGCGATGACCGATGCCATGAGAGTTGAGGTTATGCAAGGTGCAACTTGGGGTCGCCTCCGTCGCCTCCGGCGGTTTCTACAACGCTCTGGGCGTGATGGTGCTGTAGAAATTAGTCAAGCTTCTAAAGATATTTTACATCTTAGTAATTGCATTACAAACCATGATTCCATTGCCTCATTGCAAGGGTTAATTGGGCAGGCAATGCTGATATTTTATCGTATACTTCCCCAGTGCATAAACCCGGATTGGAGATTTACTTCGCGGCATGATAATTCCCCTGTTTGCCGGATGCTTGACTTTAGCGAGAAGCTTTTGGAAGAATCAATCAAAAATGCTATTTTCTCAGTAGGGCTAAACCCTAATCTTGGTTACTGGCATCAAACCCATCACCAAACCAAAGGACTAATCACCGATCTAACTACAGAATTCCAAATCTTAGCGATCGCCTGCGTTAAGACTGTTTTGAATCGTGGCTATGTCACACCGAAGGATTTTAATAAATGCTGGGATGAAAACACACTGCCGCTCGTTGCAGCCCAAGCAATTACCCGTGCTTACCAAGTCAAAATGGCTACGGAAATCAGCTACCCTGAAATCAAAATTAAATGCACTTATGAAGACCTGTTCTACATCCAAGCAAAACAATTAATCTTGTATTTACAAGGACAGATTCAAGAATATTACTCTCCTGACTTAAAATAATTAAGGATTAATTTGGATCACAAGACAGCTTTGACTCTCGCAAACTCCCAACGCCAAGCCGTCTCTACCAGTATTTGTTTGCCGTTAGTGAACTTGATAAACTCAGTGCCTTCATCATAAAAACATCAGCAGCAAGGCGAACTTGCTTTTGCATACTACAATTGTAGTATTTATACTATTAAATACAAGCTGAGAGTTTCCAAAGTCTGTAAGGTTTTTTATGAGTTATAATTTTTCGGTGCGAAGTTGTGATTTAAACAAGCTCAACTCCATGACCAAATATCCTAGTATCCCAACGTATCATGCGTTAGGTGATAGAGGGGGATTGCTTGATAAGTTCGTTAGTTTCGATGGAGAGGTTATCTTAACTGAGAAAGTAGATGGTACTAACTCTCGCATTATTATTTTGCCCGATGGTAACTATGTTCTAGGCAGTAGGGAAGAATTGCTTTTTGCTAAAGGTGATCTCATTGGTAATCCGGCACTGGGAATTGTAGAAGCCCTTCATAGTGTTGCAGATTTACTGCCCCAGTCAGAGCATAATATTATTGTTGTCTATCTTGAACTGTACGGTGGCAAAGTCACGGCTGCAAGTAAGCAGTATACAGCAAAGCAAAGTATTGCTTGGCGACTATTTGATGTTGCGGTGATCACTGATATTACCATGCTGTTTACGAAGTCTGTACAACAATTAGCATCATGGCGAGACAACAGTGGGCAGACATTTCTAGATGAAGACCAACTCAATAAAGCATCTATTGATTTTGGGTTTGAACTAACACCGCGACTTGCAACTGTTGAGTCATTGCCCATAAGTATTGAGGAAACTTATGAGTTTCTCAAAGCTTTGTTGCCAAAAACCTTATTAGCTCTAGATGAGGGTGCTGGTGGTCGAGGCGAGGGTATTGTTGCCAGAACTTTTTCTCGAAGTACGATCGCTAAGATTCGTTTTGAGGATTATGAACGTCACACTAAACGTCGTCAATGATTGAGTCAACTTGGATTGTTTGAAAACTTAATTAGCCAATTGGTATTGCAACAATTACGAGAAAGATTACAAACCATCTGTGCGATGTATGGATTCAATTAACTCCTCAACTTCTTCTTCGTCCAGACATTGTTTCATTTGGGTGGTGAACCACTCAAATTCTTCCGGTTCTGTGTCCGTGACTCGGTAAACCAGTAATGTTCCTGCAACACGGGCAAGAGTAAGACGTGATGGAGAAACATGGCTCAGTAGATCGCACGCATTCTGGTATATTTCCATGACTGATAATTCGGACAAAGGAGATCCCAACTGAGCAGAAAGCTGTTTTAGATCCTCCTGAATAGATGAATGGAAGCCTGGATCTTCGGGATGGGAAAGAGGGTTACTCATAATTGTCGTTCAAATGCCATTGGATTGGGACTAGAAGCAATTTAAACACTTTTACTGAAGTTTAGAATCTTGACCCGCAAAGAGACTGAAGTTGAACTTCCGGCAAGTTCCGATTCTTTTCCCGACAAATTAACACATCAGCTAACTGTCGTTCAGCATAGAACCGATGAGCTATCCAACCCAAGGGAAGACCAGCCAATAGTCCAACAATTAACCCAATTATCAAGCTAGAAACAAGATTCTTTCTAGTGATAGTATTCTGCGGCTCTACTCTTGCTGACATAATTCCCCTTCAAATGAATAAAATGCCTTTATTACAATTATCGCGTCTCCTAAATTTTTTAATATAGCAATCCGAATTGAATCGTGAGAAGATACAGAGATTAAAAGTCGCGAAAAAATCAACACAAGCTAGCCCCCGCCAATAAGTATAGAATTCCAGATTTGGGCAAAGCCTTGAGCTACGTCTTTTGGAGCATTCACCATTGACAAAGTACTATGCAGCTTCAGCAGACAGGCTAAGAGAATAGCGCTCGTGTTCAATTGGTTAAGTGTAGTCTTCTCAAAAAATGCAACGCCTGAAAAATTAAGCGAATAGAACTAAAATTTATATGGCACTTACATAAGATAAGATTAGTGAGCCTATTATCATACTCATTTCCCATTAGAGTAGGGTGAACACACAACCAAAGGATGACCATTAAAAGCTCGTGTCGGCAAGATTATAGACATAAGGACAGTAACAATGGAAACATTAGAAAATTATCAGTTGATACTGAAAACGGGTAAAACTACGACAGAAAAAGCTTTAGAATTGTTTGACACCCTTGAACCTGTAAATTTAGGCTTTATGTTTGGTCGTTGGCAAGGGTCTGGACTGCATACAAATCATCCAATGGATGGGTTATTGGAAATTTCCAATTGGTATGGAAAGGAATTTATAGATTCTGAAAATGTTCATCCGTTATTATTTTTAGATGGTCAGGAAAAAATTTTCCAGGTTGCGCCTAACCCCACTTTAATGAACTGGGTTTTAAAATTGCCGATCCCCAAAAATAATTCTCTCAAACCATTGCTGATCTCAATTAATTCTTTACTGAAAACCGATAAAAGTCAAGCCAGACTGCGGATGATGGAGTATAGAGGAAAAGTGACTGCTACAATGATTTATGATTATTTGCCAATCAACGATTCTTTCAGAAAAGTAGATGAAAATACTGTATTAGGAATTATGGATTATAAAAACATACCTCAACCTTTCTTTTTTATTCTCAAGCGATGCCTTTAGCATTTCAAATCGGCTCTATTATGCCAAAGTGATCGCATCGAAGATAAGTTTGGTGCAACAATTCAGTGGAGGGTTATGACCCGCCACTGAAAGATTACTGACGCATTTATTCAGAATAGCTGAATTCTTTTTCAATCAATCCGCATCGCTATAATAAATTGGCTGCAATACTTTACTGGAGTTTAGACTAAAAGCGATAAGAGAGAACGCAAATAAAAAGAAATTAGAGGTTAAAAATATTCTCAAGTCAGCCTTAAAGCATCCGCGACCCTGAACAATTCTGTAGTATATCTGCTCCAGATAATAATACAATAATGATAATGAGCAAGAAAAAAGGGGTGTCTGATTGAATACAGTCCCCCTTTTGGCAGAAAGTGAGAAAAGAACTACCATTACTCACCTGCCAACATGAAAAATGCCAGACTTGAAGAGTTTCGTCAAGTAGCTTACAAATATTTAGGTAGAGCCAAAGATGCCACCTTTGAATTAACAGATGCGATATTGCTGACCCGCAATGTTTATTCCTTAGCAGATTTATCCTTATCACCAGTATTTAGACGCAAGTGGTCAAGTATTTATGAAGCGCTACAAGATAGCAGGCCACAGCGCCAGAAATTAATGCAGCTATATATCAAACAGATACCAACTGTGGAGCGACCTCTATTGGCAGGAGATCATACCAACTGGTCACGACCAGATGCAGTAACACTACAAGAAAGAACTTATGAACATAGTGGCACATCCATAGCAGGAAATAAACCAATAACTGTGGGACAAGGATATAGTACTATTGCTTGGATACCAGGGGATTCAGGTAGTTGGGCGCTACCCTTAAGGCATGAAAGAATTACAAGTGGAGAAAGTCCAATCTCAAAAGCAATTTGGCAACTAAAACAGGTGTGTAAATATTTACCTGTTAGACCAATTTCAGTTTGGGATAGTGAATATGGATGCGCTTCTTTTATCTTAAAAACTGCCAATATTCCCGCAGATATTCTCGTTAGGTTGCGCTCAAATCTGTGTTTATGGGGTGAACCAGGAGCTTATTCAGGGATTGGCCGTCCCAAGAAGCATGGTAATAAATTTAAGCTCAATGAACCAATAACATGGAGTGACGCGACATCTGTGTTGGAAATGAATCACCCAAAATTAGGACGTGTGCGTGTTAGCCTGTGGAAAAATTTACATTTCCGTAAAGCAGCGACATGCCCCATGTCACTGCTCAGAGTTGAACGTCTTGATGAACAAGGTAATCAACGAGTATCAAAGCCTTTGTGGTTAGCTTGGGTAGGAGAAGAAATGCCTCCTTTAGAAGAGGTTTGGCGGCTTTACTTGCGTCGCTTTACAATTGACCATTGGTATCGCTTTTTAAAACAACGTCTACATTGGACTGTTCCCAAGCTAGGCACTCCTAAACAATGCGAGCGGTGGAGTGACTTAATGCCTTTTATGACTTGGGAGTTGTGGTTAGCTCGTGATATTGTTACTGACAATCCTCTACCTTGGCAAAAATCAATCGATAAATTGACCCCTGGGAGGGTCGCTCAAGCTATGGGAGGTGTTTTTGCGGCCATTGGTACTCCAGCTGTTCCACCCAAACCTCGCGGAAAGTCCCCTGGTTGGAAAGCAGGAAAAAAACGTCACCGTAAAAACCGATACCCCATTGTTAAAAAAACAGTAACACGACCACGTAAAGAAGCATCTGTTGCTGTTTAATAAGTAGCTAAACAAAATTAATTACATAATTTTTACCAAACTCTCGAAGAATCTT